>JAHFDU010000411.1 GCA_023248835.1 Myxococcales bacterium
TGCCGCGATTGCCAAATTCGGCGCGCTGGTGCTGACGCCGAGCGTTGCCGACGTGGTGCGGGTGACGGCCGAAGACGAACGAGCGGCGTGGCGTCTGTTTGTCGCGCGCCCGGACCAAACCTACAGTTTCACCGATTGTACGTCGTTTGTACTGCTGCGCCGTCTTGGCATCGCTCAGGCCGCCGCGCTCGACGAGCATTTCGCGATCGAAGGCTTTCGCGTGATTCCCTGAGCTCAGAGTAGATCCCGCACATCGAAGGCCACATCGAATATGATACGATGTTTGCGCGTGGACAAGACGTCCGACTCGGTCGATCGAATCGCGAACAAGTCTCGAGCTCGTTGGGCGCTGCCGGTGGTTGCCGTCGCCGCAGCGATCGGCGGCTATTTTTTGTCGTTGCACGGCACCAGCACGGTGGCCGGGTTGCGAGTTGCCGGGCTGCCGCTCGGTGGCGTTGGCTTTGTCGATCTCGACGAGCGGCTGCATGAAACTGCGTCTGCGTTTCTGAAGGGAAAGGTCGCGTTGCACTGGGGCGATCGGACGATTGCGGCGGAGCGCAAGCAGCTCGGTTTTCGCGTCGATGTCAACCATGCCGTCGAGCAGGCTCGGCGGGTTGGCCACAGCGGCCATCCGCTGGAGGACTTGCTCGATCGGCTTCGTGCCCGTTTTGGCCATCTCGATCAGAGGCTGCCAGTCGAGATCGATCGTACGCGCGCGCGCGAATTTCTCACCGATCTGAAGGACGATGTCGATCGTGCTCCGATTGATGCGCACTTGGATCTCGAACGCCACGCTGTCGAGAAAGAGCATCCCGGCTACTTGCTTTCGGTTTACGAATCACTGGCGCGCCTCGAGATTGCGGCGGAATCGGGGGCGACGCAGGTCACGCTGAGTACCACCGATTTCAAGCCGACGGTGACTGAAGACGATCTCAAACAGATCGATATTTCCACTGTACTCGGCAGCTGGGAGACCAAGTACTCCTCGACCGGCACCGACAGCGACCGCACCTACAATCTCAAGGTCGGCGCCGAACATCTCAATGGCCACATTCTCAAGCCGCACGAGGAGTTTTCGTTCAATCAAGTGGTCGGCGATCGGACTGAGAAGGAGGGCTACCGCGTCGCGCCGGTGATCCAGGGCGGCGAACTGATCGATGGCCTGGCCGGAGGGATGTGTCAGATCGCGTCGACTTTGCACGCGGCCTCGTTTTTTGCCGGCCTCGACATTGTTTCCTCGACGCCGCATTCGCGTCCAAGTGCGTATATTCCGATGGGGCTCGATTCGACCGTGGTCTATCCGACCACCGACTTGAAGTTGAGCAATCCGTACGATTTTGCGGTGGTCATGCACTACTCGGTGCATCAGGGAGCGGTCAAAGTCGAGTTGCTCGGAAAAGAGCGGCCGTACCGCGTGATATTCGAACGTGAGATCAAGCGTGAGTTTCCGTTTCTGACCGAAACTCGATCGGACCCGGAGGCGCCGGCAGGGCAAAAGCTGACTCTGCAAGAGGGTTACCCCGGTTACACGCTGCTGCGTCGACGCTACATTTTTGCCAAAGATCAGGTGCCAAAGTGGGGTGGCGCGCAGATCCTATCGCAACTGCTGAAGAAGCAGCCGATCACGCCGATCGCGAAGCGCGAATGGTCGTTGCACTATCCGGCGACAGCACAGATCGTCGCGATTGGCGCGGGATCATCGTCACTGAAAAAAAAACCGACGCCGCCGTCGCATCACATCCCGCCGATCGCGCCAAAAGACAATCCGATTGCGAAAATTTTACGCTAGCCTTGTTTTGCTGTTGACCTGTGATCTGGCCCGCGCCGATGCCCACGGCTTGCCTCGATACGATCTGTCGATCACGGTCGATCCTCGCGCCCAAACTTTGAGCGCGCATGCTCGCATCGAGTTTTTCAATGCTTCGTCGACGCCACTTTCGAGTTTCGAGTTGTGGCGTTATCCCGAGCGTTTTGCGTCTCGTTCGCCAGCGCTAGACGACGTCAATTTTTATTGGGTTTATCCGCGCGCTTTTAATGCTGCGCGATTTGATATTCAAACTCTGGTGGTCAACGGAAAAGCGGCCGGCGTCGAAGTACTGGATGACCGAGTTGGCGGACGCGGCACGCTGCTCAAAGTAACGCCGGAAGCCGCTATTGCAGAGCAGGGCAGTGTAGTGGTTGACGTCGATTTCACCGTGCGTGTGCCGACTCGCTACGGACCGTTTGGTTGCTACCACGGCAGTTGCACGCTCAGCGGCTTTTATCCATTGTTTGTGACCGACCGCCAGGTTCCGCCCGGGGCCGGGCATGTTCATCTCATCGCGCGCAGTACACGCGCGGTAGAACTACTCGCAGCGAACCAGACGTTTTCGCTGCTCCCAGGTCAAGAGATTTCGTTTGAGGCTGATTTAGCAGGTGCTTTGACACTGGGGCTGCGGCCGCCGAAGACACGCGAATACGAGCGCCAACATCGCGGAATAAAAATCTCTTATTTCACCGAGCGCGGCCATGGTCGACCCTCTTCACCGACGGCGCTGGTGCCTTACGAGCCGGCGGAACGCATCGAACCAGTGCTGCAGGCGGCGACGCAAGCGATCGATCTGGCGACTGAACTCGATCTGATCGCTCCTGGCGCTCGACTGCTCCTCGTCGAAGCGCCGCTGCGCTTGACGCTCGCCCAAGCCACGCCAGGTATGGTGCTGGTCTCGGACCGAATCTTTGATATCTTTCCGGCGGCGCGCTTCTTGAAATTTCACGAGTTTGAGCTGGTGCGTGCGATCTTTACTCATCTGCTCAGTGAAAGATTGCAACATGAAGCCGCGCAAGATCGTCACTGGGTGGCGCAGGCTTTGGCGGCGATGCTGGTCGAACGCTACGAGGTGACGGCCTATCGCCAACAAGAGTCGGCCCAGCAGCTGCTCAAATGGGCCAGCTTCATTCCGGTCATCGATCGCATCCTCTACGCACCTCAGCTGCCGTTCGCGACGGCCTATTTCAACACACTCGCGGATCCCGATCCGCTGCGCGATGACATTACCCAATTTTCGAATCG
>JAHFDU010000412.1 GCA_023248835.1 Myxococcales bacterium
CGCTCGAGCTCCATCGAGTCCATCTTGGCGCCGACTCCATCTTTGCCGCGCACTTCGTGAATGGCGTGAATGCGGCCGGTGTAAAACAGCACGCGTTCGGTCAGGGTGGTCTTGCCCGAATCGATGTGAGCCGAGATGCCGATGTTTCGAACTTTTTCAATCTGTGCCATGGCCGGTTGTTCCGATCTGTAAGGTGTTGTTGGAGCGCTCGCGTTTGGGCGCGGAATATACAGAAAACCAGTGAGAACACCAGCGTTTTGACGCGTTAAACGCGATGACGCGTTGAAGATAACATTGACAGGGCTCCGAGAGCGAGTGTACAAGCGCAACCTTTAAGTGATCGATCGATCACTTAAATTTTCTTTGGAGGAAAAAACATGAAGTGGATTTCTTTGGCGCTCCTGCTTTGCGGTTGCTCGACCAAAACCATCATCTACCGGTACGCCGACGCCGGGACCGGTTCGTATTCGACCGATGCTGCCGGGTCGATGCCGAACGGTGAGCCGACGGTCTCGCCCGACGCCACTGCCGGGCCGAGCGTCGACGCCGGAGGGGCCCATCCCGTTGCCGACGCGGCGGTCGATCCGTGTGCGGGAATCACTTGCAATTTGCCGCCACCTTCCACTTGCTCCAACTCGCAGACGGTGCGCACTTTCAGCGCCGGCAACTGCGTCGCTGGCGCCTGCTCGTATCCCTCGACCGATACTGCTTGCGCGACCGGATCCCAATGTCAATCCGGGGCCTGCTCCGCCGTCGCTGATCCCTGCGCCGGCGTCATCTGCAACAATCCGCCGTCGCCCTACTGCATCGGTTCGCAGAGCGCCGGGGTCTACCTGTCGCCGGGAACTTGCAGCGCAGGACACTGTTCCTATTCGATCCAGGTCCAGTCCTGCGCCAACTGCACTGGGGGGATGTGCGGCGGTCCACCGGCTGTGCGGTGTTTTGCGACGAGCAGCTGGTGGGAATGCACGGACTGTGGCGACCTCGACTACAGCTACTACCAGGTCGGCACCTCCGGGGGCACTGCATACATCTCTTCGCTCGGGTCAGGTTCAGACTATACCGCAGACGCCTTGACTGGGCCGGTCGTCGATGCCACACCGTATCGGGGCGGCACCATCCGTGCGGTCGGCTCGCTTCGTACCTCTAATGCTGGTGGTTTCAGGTACGGCGGTGGACTCTGGCTTCGGGTCGACAGCCCGTCCAGAACACTGGCGTTTGACAACATGGAGAATACCAATCCGGTGCTCGGCACCACCGCTTGGACGCAATACGAAATCGATCTTCCCGTCGCCAATAGCGCCACCGAGATCCATTTTGGCGCGCTGCTCTACGGCAATGGAACGCTTTGGGTAGACAAAATCTGTCTCAGCGTCCCGTGATCGCGGCAGGCACTTCGATCGTTGAACCTTCGCGCGCAGCGACAAGCTCGATCGATTTTCCGCCCGCTTGATCGAGCAGTAGGCGCGCGCGCTCACCGAGCGCATCGAGGAATCCATCGCTGTACTCTTCGGAGTAGTGAAACAGTACCAGCCGCTTGACCTCGGCCCGCATCGCCATTGCAACCGCGTGTTCGACCGAGGCAAAACCGCGCCGCGAATATTTTTCAAAATCCTCCGGTGAATAGGTGGCATCGTGAATGAGAATGTCGGCGCGGTGACAACACTCGACCGCCGCTTCGCTCGGCTCGGTGCGGTAGCCAGCGTCGGGAAGGTAGGCGCACACCGAGCCGTTTTCTTGCAAGCGAAAGGCCAGCGCTGAGGTTTTGCCGTGCGGCAGCTCCACCGCTTGGATGCGCAGGCCGCCCGCTTCAAACGGCGTTGCATCAACGACACGGACGACGATCTGCGCGCTCAAATTCTTGAGCGCATAAATCGGTGAGAAATGGCCTGCCAGTTGCCCGGCTAAGATTCCTTCAAGCGCTTCACTCGAGCGCCCCGGGCCGAAAATGGTCAAGCGATTCTGCGGCAAAAAGATCGGCGCAAAAAAAGGAAACCCATGAATGTGATCCCAGTGGGTGTGCGACAGCAGCAGTGTGGCATCCAGTCTCTCGTTTGTGAGCATGCGCCCAAGCGGAATAAGGCCGGTCCCGGCATCGAGAATGGTGAGCGCGCCGGAAGTGGAGCGCACCTCGACGCAGGCGGTATTGCCACCATAACGCACGGTCGCCGGCCCCGGCGCCGGCGCGACGCCGCGCACGCCCCAAAAAGTGAGCTTCATGCACCTTTTCCAAGCGAAATTTCAAGCCCTTCGCGGGCGCCGAGCACGTCAATGTCGGCGCTGCGATGTTGCGCCACCAGCGCGTCCATTTCGTCATCCGAGCGCTCGGGCGAATGGTGGTAGAGCACCAGCGCGCGCGCGCCTGCCTCGCGCACGATTTCGAGCGCATCTTCGGCACAAGAGTGGCCCCAGTGCGCTTTTTGTTGGTACTCCTCCGGGGTGAACTGGGTGTCATAAATCACCAGGTCCGCACCTTCACACAGTCGCAGCAGTCCCTGCCGCATCGCCGCCAGTTTTTTCGCATCCGAAGGCTTGAGCGGCGTCCCTGGCCGCGGCGCTGCTTCAATAAATTCGCGCTCGATGAGCAGATGGCGAAACGGCGCAGTGTCAGTGACATAGACCACCGAACGGCCGTCTGCATCGAGGCGATAGGCCAGCGAACTGCCGGGATGATTCAGCTTGCAGGTGCGCACTCGCACTTTTTCAATCTCAAAATCGCTTTCACTGCCGAGCTCGCGAAAGTCGATCTGGGCGCTCATCTCCTCTGCCGGAATCGGAAAATAAGCGGCGTCGGTCTGCGCCGCGAACACCTGACCGAGTGACTCGTCACGCTTTTCGGCGTAGACAGAAATCTTGCTTTCGCGCTCGCCGAGCGGCGCAAAAAACGGCAGTCCCTGAATGTGATCCCAATGCGTATGACTGACCAGCACATGGGCCGTCGCCGGCCCCGCCAGTCGTTTGCCGAGTCCGCGAATTCCAGTTCCGGCGTCGCACACAATGAGCGGTCCGCCGTCGGGTGCGATCTCGACGCAAGAGGTGTTGCCGCCGTAG
>JAHFDU010000103.1 GCA_023248835.1 Myxococcales bacterium
CGTTCCTTCGGCCAGCCGTAACCGAGATCTTTTGGCGAGCTGCGTAACATCTGTTGCAGTCTGGCCTGCTCCTCGGCCGACAACGAAAGTCGCGAGTCTTCTGCATGCACAAAAACCGGCGAGAACAGGAGCAAAACGACAAGCCTTACACGCATCCGCACCTCCCTTTCAAAAATGGAAAACCGCGCCCACCATCGCTCCGTGACGATCAGTCGTCGGTGAAATGGAAAACATCTGGAGGATGCTTTCGCGGTCATTGCGCGCCTTGACCAGCAGCGCACCGCCAGCGATGGTCAGCGCCGAGCCGGCTGCCAACGTCGGGATTCCAGGCGTTAGCCAAACCAAGCCGCAGAGCTCCGACCACCCTCCCGCCGACGCCGAATAGCAAGCGCCGCCCCAGGAGGTCAACCCCAGGCCGACCACCGCATTGACGAGCCCGATACCAAGCAGCGCCGCACCGGTGACGCTGTCTTTTTCAGCTTGTAGCCGGATTTCTGACCAATTGCCGCGATCTCGAAGCCACAGCAGACGTCGAACCTGCGCTTCCTCCGAAGGCGTCAGTGTGAGTGGCACTGAATCACTGGAATCGGCGTATGCGGATGATCCAAATGAACTGACGATCAGACTTAGCCAAATCACGACAGTTCGCATGCCCGTCAGCATAAGCAATCCACGTGCCGAGTGAAAATTTGCGTACTTACAAGGACGCGACCGTTTTCCGCTGTCAGCTTTTCAACAGGACTGTCAGATCTGTCAGCGTGTCGACATCAAGAAGAATGTTTTTGTCGTCGACCGCGATGCGGGCAACTTGCGCGCGATCGATCATCAGCGACTTGAGACTTTGCGTGTGGTCGAGGGCGAGTAGCTCAGTAAATCGATTTTTTGGCACGTAGATTGGATGGCCGCCACGTCCGGCAAATTCCGGCACCACGATTTTTTCACTCGCCGCACCCAAGATCGTTTGCACGGTTTCGCGTGCCACCAGCGGGGTGTCGACCGGCCACACCAACATGCCGCGGGCATCGTGCGGCAACTCGCGCACAGCGACTTGCACCGAGGACAGCATGCCGCGCTCGGGATGTGGATTGATGGCGCTCTGAGTGTTTGTCGGCAGCGATTTTCGAATCTCCTCGCCGTGCGGCGCCGCAGTGACAACCAACACGCGCGCCACGCCGGCGGCACGTGCCTGCTCGCAGATGGTTTGCAGAAATGTCTTGCCGTCGGCAAGTCGTAGCAGCGCTTTGGCGCTGCCGATGCGTGTCGAGGCGCCGGCGCTGAGGACAACCGCGTAGATCATTTGGGCGGACGCTTCGAAGCGCGAACTTGAATCAATTCAGCGACGATGGCGACAGCAATTTCTTCTGGTGTCTCGGCGCCGATGTCGAGACCGATCGGCATGTGCACCCGCGCAAACAGTGATTGGTCGAACCCTTTTGCAATCAAGCGCTGCTTGAACATTTCGATCTTGCGGCGCGAGCCGATGAGACCGAGATAGCCGAGCTCGCGCTTGCACAGCGATTCGAGCAACGCCTGATCTTGGGCGTGATCCCGGGTGACGATGACGACATAAGAATGATCGTCGAGCGGAATCTCTTTCCAGTCGCGTACATCGAAACTGTCGACGAATTTTTCGGCGTCAGGAAAACGCTCCGTCGTCGCCATTTCGTCGAGATCTTCGACCACGATCGGTGCGAACCCAACCGCGCGCGCAAGCGGTACCAGCGCGTGTGCGACGTGGCCACCACCGCAAACCACCAGCGGCGGCTCGGGCACCAGTGGTTCGACAAAAACTTCCATCTCACCGCCGCAGCACATCGCCAGTTCGTGGGTGAGGTGATAGCGCAGAAGTTTGGGTCGCGCCGCTGCGCCTTGGCTTAACAGCGCCACCGCAGCGTCGGTGACCTCTTTTTCGATGCGACCGCCACCGACGGTGCCTCTGATTTTCCCGTCGCTGAGCACCAACATTCGCGCCGCCGATTTGCGCGGCGTCGATCCAGCGGTGCGCACCACGGTGCACAATGCGCAGGCTTTTCTTGCGCGGCGAAATTCGACTAGCTCGTCGAGAACGTCGGCCACTAGCACCACCTTGTGACAGGAGGAATTACACGAAACGGCTTGATTTTCAATTGACGAAATGTCGGTCGCTTGGCATGATCAAATGAGGGGAGGACTGCCATGCCGTACCGTGGCGACCGCGTAGGGCCCGCTTGTTACCGGCACTCTGCCGCTTCTGCAACCACTTCCTGTTCCAGCTGCGCACGACCGCTCTGCGAAGCCTGTGTGGTGTTCGCGCGCCCGGCTACCGAGTGCCCGCGCTGCGCCGGGCGCAGCAAAGTGGCTCGCCGTGTCCGCCAAGCCACCCTGTCGCTGGCCGGCAGTTTCTTGCTGGCGCTCTGTGCCGGCACCGGCGTGTTCATTGTCACCCACCCCACCATCGGGCAGTACGGTGTCTACGCCGAGCGAATCGCCGCGCTCAAGCAGGATCTCGCTCGCGACCCGTGCGATCGAAATACCAACCAAGCGCTGCTGCGCGCGCTCGACCGCGCCGGCGCCTACCGCGCCCTGATGAGCCAAGCGCAACGCATTCGCGAAGAGTGCGGCGAGTCGATCTACTCCGCCGGCGAAATCGAAGCCGAACTTCCGCTCGCTGATCATCGCTAGCAGCAATAGTTATTGAACCACCATCACTGGCCAGTAATGTTCGGCGTCGTTTGACCGCGAGGTCAAGTAGATCGCGCCGGCGCCGTGGGCAAGGCGGCTGCGAGAGGAAATGGTCAACTTCAAGACGTCGCCATTTTGGCCGGTGTCGACGTCGAGAGACGCTGAAAGCGCCGGGTCCATGGTGTCGACCGACACCGACCAGGCATCGAGCGGCGCGGTGCTAAACAAATTGACGTCGATGGTGCGATCTTTGCCCACTGGCACCCTTATCGCTTGCGTCGCCAGGCCCTGAACCTTGACGTCTTCCGCGGTGACGGTGGCGTTGAAGTAGACTCCCGGCGTCGCTGGCACGCAGGGATCCTGACCGGCCAAGGCCGCCGCGTTCGACCACGAGCGCTGGATCATGTAGGGCAAATCGTCCGGCCGATAGGCGGCCGCCGGATCTTGGGCGCACATGTCGCTGACCTCGCCACCGCCGATGAGGTAGACCCAGAGCAAGTGGTTGGCGTCGAGCTGGGCAAAGGCGGGATTGGTAAACGGCAACGGGTCGGTGGCGACTTCGACAAATTCGTGACTGCCCGCTAAAGTTGAGTGAAAGCTGCCCTGCCCATAGCCACGTCCCTGACAACGCGGCACCAGAACATAAGGAACTTGCATCGAGGGCAGTGCGAATTCCGAGTGGTAGCCACCAAAATCCATGCAGCTCGTACCGACGATGCGTCCAGCTGAGTCGGTCTCATTCACGGTGGTCCCGTCTGGATAGAAAACCGCGTAGACCACGTCCACATCGGCCGCCGGCCAACCTTGAGCCGGCGCGGTCACGTTGTCGGTCAGCCACTGCTCAAGCTCAGTGCCGTCAATGGTTTTCGGCGCAGCGGTCGCCACATGCACGGTGCCGGCGACGGTCGCTGGGCCGACGCCGTACTCTGCGGTGACCGCTTTCCAGTAGGCGGTTGCGCCGATGCCCTGGGCGAATTTCTCGATGTCCTCGCGTAGCGGGTCGCCGTCGAAGGTGATGATGACAAATTTGGGCGATTTGAGCACCTGGCCGCCCTGGTTTTCGACCTGAGGGTAGGCGGCGTGCGGCGCCGGATAGGGCGCGGCTGGGCGCATATCGAGCGGCGGCGGCGGGCTGAGATCGACAGGTCGGGCGGCATCGGCCACGCCTCCGTCAAGGCTGGGGCCCTGGCTAGCGACCCCCAGGCCGCGGGAGCCGCATCCAATCAGAAGTAGACCCGTGCAGCCGAGGTAAAATTGTCTCATGTGGCAGGAAAATAATGCAATTTTGAGACCGAAAAAGACCTGTTGTTTCCAAACCGGTGACGTCGCGATTTGTCCCTGCAACACGATTAGTCGTGGCGGATGGGGACGATCGCGGCCTTCTTTCTTGCCGTGGGCGTCGGCGTGGGCGACGCGCGGGGCACAGGTCTACGAGGTCACGGCCTCATGGCGGCCTCAACGAAGCGATCGGCGGCGACCGATATAGGCGAAATGGCGATGCCGTCTTTGCGTTCGGTCATGTGCGCCGAAAGCTCGGGCGACACCGTGCGCAGCACGATGGGAATGCTCGGATCGTGGGCGCGCGCCGCCAACGCAATGTGCAGATTGGTCGCCTCCGAATCGGTCAGCGCCAGCACCGCGGCAGCGCGATCGACGCACGCGAGCTCAAGCATCTCGTCTTGGGTGGCATCGGCCAAAATCACGTGGTGGCCAGCCGCGCGCAGAGCGCCGATGTGGCGATTGTCGGGATTGCGCTCAATCACCACCAGGCGAAAATCCTTTTCGGCGAGCAGATTGGCGACGCGAAAGCCGACGTGGCCGCCGCCGCAGATGAGGATATGGTCGCTCCCGCGCGCATGCACCCGGCCGCGCAACACCTCGAGCCGCCGCGACACCACCCACTCGGTGAAGAAGGCAAACAGCGTCGCCATAAATGTGGCGCCGCCAAACATCAGGAGAATGCTGACGCATTTTACGATCGGCGATGCGTGCTTGATGAGATCGCTTCCACCGACGGTGGCGATGGTGATGGAGACAAAATAGAAAGCATCGAACAGCGACAGCTGGAGGTGGTGTGAAAAATACAAGGTGGCGGCGCCGACCAGCAACATGAGTCCAATCGGCGGGCCGACCAGCACTCGGTCGATATGCCAGTGGCGCTTGCGGTGCAGCAGCGGCCGATGCGGCGGCAGGCGATTTTCTTGCGCCGCGACGGCATGCGCGGCGATTGCCTGCAGCGTCGCCTCGGCAAACACCGGTGCCACCGTTTGCGACATACTGAGCACGGTGACGTCGGCCACACTGGCCTCGAGGTAGCTCGCCAGCGCGCTGTCAAACAGCCGCACCACCAGGCGCAGTTGGGGGTAGAGCCGACGCACCGTCAGCGCCAAATCGACATTGCCGCCGTCGTCGTCGCGCCCTAGCACCAACACCTCGGCCCGTTTCAGATCGGCAGCCGCTTTGGCGATTTCGCGGTGGTCGAGCCTGGTTACATCGGCCCCGGCTGCAAGCAGGCGCTCTTCGATCGCCAGGCCGAACCGATCGCTGGCCGAGAGCAGAACAATAGGCTTTGGCTTCACTGCGACTCGTAGGCGCCGATGTCGTAGGCGCCTACTGGACGGGGATTGCCGTCGAGATCGAAGCTGAGCTGGGCCGGCGGCGACATCGGCGCGTGCCCTTTGTCGACGAGAACGCAGGCGCCGGCGCCAGTCTGGAGATGAAACTGCGAATCCTTGAAGATTTGTCCCTGATGGCAGCCGGCAAGGTCGATGCTGCTGCCTGAATTGGCGCCGACAAAAGCGCAGGCAAACGGTGAGAAATTATTGTCGTGTTCGGCCATACCGCCGTTGCCAAATAGCACGATGCCCGTCGCGGCCAGTGCTTCTGAACTGGTGATGCCGCCATAGGCGCTGTTGCGCGCGCTGTTGTTGACGATGGTCAGGTTGAAGATCAGGCTGGTCGTCGCCTGTAGGGGAACGGTGATGCCGCCAAAGGAGGTCGTAGTCGTGCCGTTGCCGACCACCAAGAGATTGGTGAGGGTGAAATCGGTGGTGCTCAAATAGATTCCACCGCCGCCGTTGTTTTTGATCACATCGCGGTCGAGCCTCAGCGTGCAGTTCGAGCTGTTGATGCCAATTTTTGCACCGTTCTGCACGGTCGAGCGCTGTAGGGTCAATTTGGTTTTTCCGGGAGCGTCGGCGTAGCCCGAGCAGGCAAGCGTGTGGCCGCGGGCACCGGTGAGAACAAAATTGTCGATGGTCAGATCGAGCGCCGGGCCACTCGATTGCACCGTCACCGCCGGCGAAACCCCGTTGGCGGTCAGCGTCGGCTGCGAAAGGCCAATCAAAGTCAATTGGGCAACCGCGCCCGAAGTCACAGTGAGGATGTCGCTGTAGCTGCCCGAGCGCACCACCACGACGTGCGGCGAGCCCGGAATCATCGCCTGGTTGAGGCCTTCGGATATGGTGCAGAAGGGTTTGTCGTAACTGCCATCGGCTCCTATGCAATGGGCGCTTCCGTCGACGTAGACTTGGGTAGCGGCGAGGGCGCAGATGGCGGCTGAGCACAGGCCGGTAGAGCACTCTTCGTTCTTTTCGCAAGCGGCGCAAACATTGTGCGCGACGTCGCATGCCATCTGTTTGCTTTGGCAATCGCTACTGGTGGTGCACTCGACGCAGGCGCCGGCTAGGTTTCCGCTTTGCGCGCAAACAGGGTGGGCGACATCGAAGGCGCAGTCGCTCGACATCGCGCAGGCGCGGCAGGCATTCATGTCGCAGATTGGCAGGGAGCCCGAGCATTCGCTGTTTTGGCTGCAGCTGCCGACCGCATCGGGTACTACCGTCGCGTCGACGGTGGGCGGCACCGCGGCGTCGACGTTTTCCACCACCGTTCCGTCGGCGACTGCGAGGCTGCCATCGGTTGCCGCCGGATTTTCATCTCTGCCCGCGTCGGTAACTTTGGCGCCGCCAATATGGCGAGTGCAGGAGGCGAAAAGGAGGAGAAGAGCAAGATGTTTCATGGGGCCTCATAAGCGCCGATGTCGTAGGCGCCGACAGGACGTGGACTGCCGTCGAGATCGAAACTCAGCGCTGCTGGCGGCGACGTCGGGGTGTGGCCTTTGTTGACGAGAACGCAAGTACCCATGCCGGTCAGTAGATGAAAATCTGACGAGCTCTTGAAAACCTGCCCCTGGCAGCCGCTGAGATCGACGCTGCTGCCCGAGTTGGCGCCGACGTAGGCGCAGTTCGAGGGCGTGAGGTTAGAATCGTGTTCCGCCATGCCCATGTTGCCGAATAGCACGGTGTTGGTCGCCGTCAGCGCGTCGGCGCTGGTGATGCCGGCGATGGCATTGTTGCGCGCGCTGTTGTTGACGATGGTGAGGTGGAAAATCAGGCTGGTGGTCGCCTGCTGAGGAATCGAGATGCCACCGAACGAGCTGTTGGTGATGTTACCGTTGCTGGTGATGAGCAGATTGGTCAGAGTGAAATCGCTGGCGCTTAAGTAGACGCCGCCGCCGGCGTTGCTCTGAATGACATCGCGGTCGAGCGTCAGGGTGCAGTTCGAACTGTTGATGCCATTTTGGGCTGCGCCCTGCACCGTCGAGCGAACAATCGTCAGTTTGGTTTTGCTATTCATGCCGCCGACGCCGGCGCACAGAATCGCATGACCTGTCGATCCGACGATCACGAAGCCGTCGACGGTGATGTCGGTGTTGAGCCCATTGGTTTGCACCGTCAGCGCTGGCGTCATTCCAGTCGGCGCAGAAAGTGTCGGTTTGCCGACACCGAGAATGGTGACTTGTGTTGTCGCCCCGGGCGTCACCAACACATTTTCGCCATAACTGCCGGCGCGAACGATGACGGTGTGTGGCGACGCTGGAATCATTGCTTTGGCAAGGCCGAGCGTCACCGTGCAGAAGGGTTTGCCGTAGCTGCCGTCGCCGCCCAAGCACTTGGCTGGCGTGGCGTCGACGTAGACTTGAGTGCTCTCCTCGGCGCATTGGCCGCTTGAGCAGAGGCCAGTGGCGCAATCTTCGTTGTGGACGCAGGCGACGCAGCTGCCAGTATCGACATCGCAGCCTTTGCGCGCCGATTTGCAATCTTCCGCTGTCGCGCACTCGACGCAGGCGCCGCTCATCGCGCCGGTGGGGGCGCAGACGCCGTGACCCAAGTCGAATCCCACACACTCGGTCGAATTGGCGCAAGCCCGACACTGACTCATGGCACAAATCGGCAGTCGGCCTGAGCAGTCGCCGCTCTGGCTGCAGCTGCCCGGCGCATCCGCTGCAGCGTCGATGGCGGCGTCGCCGACGGTGCCATCACCATTCGCATCACCGACCACGCTGGCCTCAAGCCCAGCGTCGGGCGGCGCAATACAGTTACCGAGATAGCAGAACGATCTTTCCGGGTCGGTGCAGCTCACCATGTCGGAGCAAGCATTGGGCTCGTTGTAGGTCGACTCGAGGCACCCCGCCATCAGGGCAAGTGCGATCCATCTGCAATGGGTGAACGTGGACATGAGTATGCCCCATCATTTATCGCACACCTCCAAAGCCGTGCAACATTGTGCGAGCGCGCCACGTCATGGGGTTGGTGCTCGTGCCCGTGCCCGTGTCAGATGCACGTCGCCGTGGCCGTACTCGAAATCTGACAACATTCGAGGGGGCAGGGGACCGACCGCGGGGACGGAATTGCGATATACCGGGCCAGCGTAGTCAGAATTGATTTTTCCGTCGGCTACTCTTTTTCGTTTGGCGGCGGCGGCTCATCGACGGTTTCGATCGAATATTTTTCGTCGAGCCATTTTCCCAAATCGATCAAACGGCAACGCGACGAGCAAAAAGGAAAGGGTTGGCTTCCCTCGGTAACGATGCCTTTGCAAATCGGGCAGGCGAGCGTCTGGGTCATTGGGTTAGCTCTCACGAATAGGTGATATCTTCAAATTTCCCCTTTGGGAAGGGGCGAGCAAGGTGAGTCTTACGAGCCGAGTGTGTGGGTTCGCGGCACGTACGACGCGCGCTCGCTTGCGCAGCAAGCGATGCCAGCGCTAGTCCGAGGGCCGCCTGCGACGAAGTCGCCGCGGCCCGTTGCCGCGACACCCACCACTCGGCGAAGTTGACGACAGCCTTGCGGGTTGGATCAGCTATTGCCGACGGGCAGATCGCGTTCGTCCTGATCGTCGTCGTCGGAAAGATAGGCAAAGGTTCGCACCAATCGCATCACCTCTTCGCGCTGCGGTGGCGTGAGATCGACAAAACGTAAGCCCATGCCGGGCTGCCGCCCCTCCGGGTCGTTCGGCCGATAGCGGTTGATCCAGATGACTTCGCCTTCGAGCTCCATCGGGCGGCTGCCGAGCTCCTTGGGCGTGCGGAAACAGAGATTGATCCGGGTGCCTTCGGGCTCCGGCGTGTTGGTGCGCACAAAGATGCCCATCGCCGAGATGTCGGTGATGTAGGCGAAAAGAAATGTGTCAGAGGCGCGATAATCGACCTCGAGATCGACCATGACGCGTTCGTGGATGCGGCGATTGCGCTCGGCGCGCCGACGATCTACATCGACTGGTTTGTCGTTTCGACGGCGATCGCGCGCATCCGACATGTTGCCTCCATTAATAGGGGGACTTTCCCGTCCCCCCTCCCGCGGCAAAGCCGCGTGAGCCTCCCCCCTGCCGCGCGCTACCCGCGCGAAAAGGCGGTTTACTCTTTTCTTATCGATTACCGAATAACAATCCTGGGCGATCGGCGCAAGTTAAATGTCAGTGGTCAACGCCTTAGGGACCAGAATCGGGCTTGAGTTCGACGTCAAAATCGCCGGTCATGGACCCGGTCATCGTCGCTCTTCCTCCCATGTTGTCGATGTGCCGATCGCCAGACAACGTCAACGAGAAGGTTCCGGCAATGCGGCCGCCAAGCGATTTGCTGTAGTGGGTCAGCTTCAGTGCGCCGCCAGTCGAACTGAAGACAACTGGGTCGCCATGGTCGGCGTTGCTGATTTCGGGCGTGTTAAAAGTAAGACTGGCATCGCCCATATGGTCAAAGAACACCGAAACCGGCTTGTTGAAAACGTAGGGGGTCGCGAGATCGAAGATCCGATCGGGGTTGGTCATCACCGTAATGAGGGCAGCGTGCGCGGGGTCGATGACCGGGCCTGCCTGTGTGCCCGCAACAAACCCCGGCAGGTCAGCGCGCGGTGTCGTCATGCCGCCGTTAATCGAGGCGAAGCCGCCCACCACCAGCGCAACCGGAAATGAATAGGAGGTGCCAGCGATCACCAAGCTGGTGACGTGACAACTGTCCGTCATCGGCTTGGGCACCCCGAATGTAAACGAGAGGTCGAGTTTGGCCTCAAGGTCGACGTTGCAAAGCAGTACCGTCAGCACGTCGTCGCTGGTTTGGCCAAACTTGGCGATCTGAACAACGCCGGACACCGGGTTTGGCAGCTTGCCACGATAAACGATCGCTTTTACCGAACTGCCGAGGGTGCCACGACTCGTCGTCAGGGTGAGGTTGGGCGAGATGTCTTTTGTCGTGACCGCACTCGGCTCAATGATCACCACCCGCGTCGACAGTGGCTCCACTGCGCTGAAACTGCCGCTGACTGGAGTCGTGGTGAGCGTTTCGGGATCGACCTTGAGATGAGAGAGCGCGGCGTTGTGGAAACGCGCCGCCGATAGCACCACGCTGGCCGGGTCGGTCGAGCGCAGACGACTTGCTGGCGCATGTTCCATCGCCCGATTTTTGGCGTAGTCCAAATAGATCGTCCCCAAATCCTTTCCAAACTGGGTTTGAAAACTCTTGGCCATCGCTTTGCGTAGGGAAATGCTGGGTGGAACCACACGCGCGCGGGTGTTTCCGGCGGTCACCAGCGCACTGAGATCGCCGCGCATCTGCTCAAACACCGGCGCCAAGAAGGCGAGTTTATTTGCCCCATACACGCGCCCGACATAGGCAAAAAAATCCTGGTTCGAATAAGCTTCAGACCTGGCTTGCTTGTTGACGCCGAGATAGTTCGACAGCAAATGGGCCTCGCTGGCATTCGCTGTCCGTACTTGCGGTACCGCCGCCGCCTGATCAATGGTCACACCATAAGTGGCGGCGCTGCCCTCTTCGTAACCTTGGCTGGTGGCCCCGTATCCGATGTCGTAGCCGTTTTGAATGGCATGAAACATTTCATGCGCCACCGAGGCCAAAATGGTTCCAAGTGGGACAGTGGGACCGTCGTTCATGCGCGATGGATCGATGTACAGTGCGCCGAAGCTGTAGCCTAGGCGATTGATGTTCTCGTCGACAACGGCGGACAAAAATTTACTGCCGCCGGCTTCAAAATAGATCGGCAGCGCTGAGACGGCATGACCCATCGCGTCGGTGGCTGCGAGCACCTGCAAATTTGGTTGGCGAAAACCGGCCGCTTGGTACAGGTCTCCGGCCTTGGCAGCGCTGCGGCAACGCTCCCAGTGACCGCAGTCTTGATCTGTTCACGCGTCAGTTGCGCGGCGGCGACTCCAGTGAGAGTCGCGACCGCAGCTCGCACTCTGGC
>JAHFDU010000104.1 GCA_023248835.1 Myxococcales bacterium
TACCGCTGCAGCTGCGCAAACCGGTGACGCTTGATGTCCGTGGTGAGGTCTACATGGAGCGCTCAGCGTTTGAGCGCGTCAATGCCGCTCGCGTCGCTGCCGGCGAGGAGGCGTGGAAAAATCCGCGCAATGCCACCGGCGGTGCGCTCAAGCTGCTCGATTCGAGTGAGGCCGCCAAGCGACCGATGCGTCTGTGGGCCTACGAGGCAGTGGGCGATAGCAGTTACGCGAGTCATTTTGAGGTACTCGCTTGGCTGCGGACACTCGGACTGCCGGTGTTGCCTGACGTCGAGCGCACCGAGACGTTCGAGCAGTTGAAAGCGGCGATTGCGCGATTCGGCGTGCGGCGCATGGAGCTTCCCTATGCGGTGGATGGAGTGGTCATAAAACTTGACCGCTTGGTTGATCGGCGACTGCTTGGCACCACTGCCCGGGCGCCGCGCTGGGCGATCGCTTACAAGTTTGCTGCCGAGCAGGCGACGACGGTGCTGCAGCGTATCGAGGTGATGGTGGGGCGCACCGGGGCGATCACGCCGCTTGGCCATTTCGATCCGGTCGAGCTTGCTGGCACCACCGTCAAGCGCGCGTCGTTTTTCAATTGGAATCAAATTCGCCGGCTCGATGTTGCCGTCGGAGATCAGGTGCTGATTGAGAAAGCCGGCGAGATCATTCCCTATGTGATCACGGTGGCAAAGCGCGGCAAGAAGCGGGTTCCGATCGCCGAACCGACGGTGTGTCCTTCGTGCAGCACCAAGCTTGAGCGCGAAGAGGGACAGGTGGCGCTCTACTGTCCGAATAGTTTTGGCTGTCTGGTGCAGCGGGCGCGTTCGATCGGCTTTTTCTGCCATCGCGGAGCGATGAACATGGAAAACCTCGGGCCAAAACTGGTGGAGCAGTTGGTCTCGAGCGGATTGGTTTCCGACGTCGCCGATTTGTTCGATGTGACTGCAACACAATTGGCCGAGCTCGAGCGAATGGGAGAAAAGAGCGCCGAAAATATTGTGCAGGCGATCGCGCTCGGCAAAAAAAATGCGACGTTGTCGCGGCTACTCACCGGGCTCGGCATTCCAAAAATCGGCGAAGTGTGGGCGCGAACGATTGCGGAGCATTTCGGGTCGCTGCACGCACTGATGCAAACCGAGTCAGCCGAAATCGCGCGCCGTCTCGACGAATTGCACGGCTTCGGCGCTGAGCGTGCGCAAGCGGTCGCTGATTTCTTTTCCGATTCGCGCCACCGAGCCGTGCTCGAGAAACTGATCGCGCGCGGCGTTTCACCAGTCGAGCCGCGAATCGAGCGCACCGGCGTGCTGGCCGGCGTCAGCATTTGTGTCACTGGCACTTTGGCTGCACCGCGCAGTGAAGTGCAGTCGCGCATTGAGGCTGCCGGCGGAGTATTCGAAAAGAGCGTCAAGCGCGGCACCACGTATCTCGTGACCGGCGGTGATGTCGGCGAAAAGAAGATCAAAGATGCCGAAAAAAAAGGCGTCACAGTGATCGATGAAGCCGCGCTCGAGCGGCTTTTGAGTGGCCAATCTCCGTGAATGTGCTGGAGGCCTTCGACCACAACGACGCCAGAATTCTGCTGGCGCTAGTTGGTCGCCTCGTCGACGAAAAGGTAGCGCTGTCGACGTTGTCCAAGTGGATTCGGGAATCTCCTGATGAATTCTTGCAGCTGGTTTCGCACGAAGATCGGCTGCTCGAAAAATGTTGGCGCGCTCTTCGAGCTCAGCCAGTTGTCGGCCGCAGTGAGGCGCTGGTGGCACTGGCGCGCGCACTCGGGCGCCCAGTGCCGCCGTCAGAATATGAGCTGCCAGAGCGGACGCTGGCTTATCTGCTCAGTGCAGGCGACGCCGCGATCGGTCGCAAAGTCGCGCTCACTGGGCGCGGCGGCCACAAAGGGCGGGTTGGCGATGCAGTCGAGCGGCTGCTCATCGGAGAGAAAGGTTCTGGCCGACACAGCGATCATCCCGCGGCCGAGATCAAGAGTGTTCCGGTGCAGGGCGCGACGGTGATCGAGCGCGTCAAGCTCGGCGTCGTCAGCGCGCGTTCCAACCCCTTAAAGAAATGCTCCCGCGTGCTGTTTGTTTTCGTCGAAGAGCGCGGCAGCGATCATTTTGTCGTCGGCCATCGTCTGGTTGAGTTTGACTCCACGCGATTCGAAGCCATGTGGGAAGCGGGCTTTCTGGTAGAGACCGCCGCTGGCATTTCCGGTCTACGCACCCGCGGCTTGTACATCAACCCCGGCTGGTTTCGCGCTGCGAAAATCTGGCCATGACCTGCAGATCAGCCGACCAGCTGCAGGCCAAATTTCTCAAAGCGACTGAAATCGGCATTATTGCGGGTTGCGAGCGCGGCGCCGCTGCGCAAAGCGACGGCGGCGATGAGGCAGTCCTGAAACGTACCGCGCCGACGACCGGCGTCATTGAATAGTCTCGCCGCCTCCACCGCATCGTTTTCGTCGATCGACACAACTTGACTGAGCAGCTCTCTGAGTAGGTCCAGCTGTGACTGCCCGAGTGGACCGCAGAGAAACTCACCCCAGGCGATCGCGCTGGTGGCGATCTCTTCACTGTCCCTCAACCAACGCCGCACCTGCAAATCGGCTTGGCTGCCGGCGCGCAACATTTCAATGAGGAGGTTGGTGTCGAGCTGGATCATCGGCTGCGAGTCTTTATCCGCTTGGTTGCAGCCATCCGCTCCTGGCGAACATTTTTTGCCCAGCGAATCGCTTGCGACTTGCTGAGCCCGGCTGAACGCTGCAGCGCATCCAGCGTCTGCAGTCTTTTCTTCGCCTCTTCACTGGTCGAGCTTGCGGCCCCATTTCCTGCAGCACGGATGGCGCGCCGCAATGCTTCCGACCGGGACACCTTCCAACGCTCCGCCATCCGCTCGAGCAGCCGAACCGTCTGCGGATCGAGAGAATAGGTCGCTTTGATAGTCATACTGGCCATATAACAAAAGTATGGCCATATACAAGGGCAGTCAAATCAAAAATATCAACCCGCGCGCTTGTTCGAGAGGCCACGAACTGCCACTTGCTACAGTGATTCGGCGGTCACTCGTTGGCCCGACGTGACCGTCTCCTGCCGCGGCCCCAGCCTTCGAGCAGGAGCCAGGTTTTCGGCGGCACGACCGCATCCATGTCGGCCCAGGAAGAGTAGACATCGGGCAGCGCACTCGCTGTGTACTCGTGGTGTCTCGCATTGTTCATCACATATCCCAGAGCGTTGCGAACTTCTGTAGGCGTGGTCAGTGCACGCGCGTGATAACGGTCTGAGATCACTCGGCCGCGGCGATTCATCAGTCGATTGAGCGACCGCGCAATGCGCACGTTGACGCCGGTCATCGCTCTGCGGAGCGCGACTTTGTCGTTCGCTTCGACGATAAAATGGACGTGGTTGCCGAGCACGGCGAAGTGGCACAGCCGCATGCCCAGTCGCCGCCGTGCGGTCCGAAAAGCCTGGCGCAACACTTTGTACGTGCGGCTACGGCGCAAACTCACAGTGCCCGGTTTCACGCGAATGGTGACATGCACGGGATGGTTGGATTTAAGCGAGGGACGTTGGCGATGCGCCAACTCGTCAGTGTGTCGCTTGCGGCCGGATCCTTTTCGCTTGCCGCCCCACGTCTTGTATTGGAAAGACTGCTGTCTATTCTTCCCTCTCACGTTGAAGAGGCTAACATTATTTCCCGAATTGTCAATCACTTTTTTTATGCTGGTTGCACAGAGGTACTCTTCAGATCTTGGCGCCAGCGTTGTCATTGCAGACGGCGACGGGGACGGGCCAAGCCCTTTTCCTGTGCACAGCTCGCCCGTCTTCGCGCCACCGCTCCAGAGGGCGACCTGCACACAGGAAAGCCCCCGTCGCCTCTGACGACTTGCATCCGGTTTGATTTTTTCGGATCAGAGCAGAACCGCTGCTGCCCTGTCTTACTTCCCCCCGAGCGGAATTTTCCCAGGCTGCGTAGAGTCGGTGCTTCGAACCAGCGAGCGATGCTGAGAGGAGTCATGGCAATGGGAATCTTCTCGAGGGTGGCGCTGCGAAAATCTGGCCATGGTCCGAAAAGCGTGAGTACGACTACCTGCAGGTTTCGACGCTTTGGTCCACTTGCGCCAGCCACTTGTCATCGATCCGATCGTAGCTGGATGTCGCGCCTGACAATCGGCCGTGTGCAATGCTGGCAGCGCGTTTTGCTTCGTCGCATCGCCGCGCACCGACCAACGAGAGAGATTGCATTGCCGGATAGAACGCGCTTTGTTCGCGCAGTCCGCTGGCGGATCCGTACAGCGTACTGGCCTCTGCATATTCTTGGCGCATGTAGTAGGCGGCGCCGAGCTCGCCGAGTTCCCAGCTGTTGCCACCGAGCAGAGAAAGTGAAACACGATGGCAACGTTCGCTGGCTGGCCAGTACCTTCGAACGAAAACGTGTGCGCGCCAGGGCGCAAGAGAGAGAACTGCCGCGATGGCTCCCATCGTCGCTAATGCCAAGAGAGAGCGGGGCGGCGGCGCCGGACGTGGATATGCAGGAGTCAGTCCGGCGGCGACCATTCTGTCGTAAAGATGTGGATGGCTGGTGCCCTTTTTTGCGAGTACCACTGGGACCAAATTGTGCTGGTAGAGTTTTTCCAATGCGCGCGCGTAGTCACTCGGGTTGCGTTCTGCCCGGTGCGCGTATTCGTCAGCGGCCGCTTCGCCGCGACGCGAGATGCGGCGCCATAGGATCACAGCCACCGCCAGCGCAGCGAGAAAAAAGGCAAATTGGTGGAGTTCAAACTGAAAGACTATTGGTGCGAGCAGATAGGCAACGAGCAAAAGGCGCACCAGCGATCGGCGCTTAAGCTCGGTGACGTGGCCAAGCTCATGGCAACAGATCAGCGTTAACTCCTCGTCGGAGAGCAACGACAGCGCTCCACTGGTGACACCGATGGAGTGAGCCAGTGGCAGCGCAAACGCATTGGCGATGTCAGTTCGTAGTTCGAAGCAAGAGCGAAGTGAAACTCCGGTTCGCGCCATCGCCTCTTGTACAATTTGTCGCAGGCGATCGCTTGCTGGTCGGGCCAGGCCCAATAGGCGACAGAACGGCACGCCCGCACCGAGTCCGGTTGCGAGAGTTGTACCGACTGCGGCTGTGAGTAGAAGCGCTATGCGCCCCGGCATGTAGGGCGGCAGCAGCAGCGCAAGTAGGACAAAAAACACGAACGGAAACGTCGCGAACAGCAGCACAGCGAGCTGCCCGCGTAGCCAAAACGCAAACGTCGGCAAATCGGATCGCAACCGCTTCTCGAATCCGTAGCGAGCTCGCAGAGCGCCACAGCACGCTAACATTCCGCTGGCGAAGGCAACCACGCTCATCGGCAGTCGAGAGACGGCGTTTCCGTAGACCATCGCTATATTGGCCCACACAGGCATCTGAAGCAGTGCGTTCAACGCAGCGACGCGGCGTGCCGGAAATGTCAAGCGGGCCCGTTCGACCCAAGTCTCAGCAGCGGCAGGTACGCGGTGACCTATGCCCGCAACGCGAATGAGCAGCGCGGTCGTCACATACGACATCACCAACGCAGCGATAGGAAACACGATGCCGGCGTAGCCGACCCAGCGTGGCAAGACCGTTTGCGGCGACATGAGGCATGTCTGGTAGCACAATGTCGATTGCCAGTCACGCTACCCGAGTAAACTGAGTTGCGCGCTGGCAGGAACATCGCGATAGGGATCGAACCCGGGGCTCAGCAAGTCGCGGGCAAAATCCCAGGGCCAACTGCGGCGGGCTTCGGGGGGAAGCGCACCGTGTGTCGCGATGTATGCACGTAGAAAAGTCTTGGTCGCGACGTTGACATACCCGCCGCCACGCTCACACAAAGCTCCGAAGTCGGCGGCGTAGCGGCGCGAGATTTTTTGCCAGAGTTCGTCGCGTCGGACCTTGGCGACGATCGAGGCCGCAGCCACTGCAGCGTGGGCCGCTTCACCGTGGTTGAGCGCTTCGAGCTGGGGATGGTGGGCGCGCAGTGGGGCAAACAGGCGTTCGCCATCGCAGACAATGCGACGGCAGTGCGGCGCCCGGGCGATCAGCGCTGCAGCGTGTCGCTGCTCGAGGCGATTGAGTCCGCCTTCGCGGCAGGCCTCGTCGATCGACTCGACGTCGACGACCACGGTGGCGACAAAATCGGCACTGGCGAAGATGCGGTGCGCAAGCCGAGAGCGGGCCGAGTGCGCGCCGTCGCCGGAAAAGCGTTTGGAGTCGGCGACTCCCGCCCGGGTGAGCCCCGCGGCTTGGCGCGGCCGCAGCGCCACTGCCGCCATCACCATCGGGCCGAGAATGGGTCCACGCCCGGCCTCGTCAATTCCCAAAATGAGCTCGTCGTGAATAAGCATTAGGCCTGCAAAGCTTGTCGCAGCCAATCGATGGGGGCGCACAGACGCGCTTCGATTTCAACCCGCTTGATCTCGATGACCGAGCGCTGGGCACGCAAATCGGACTCGAGCTTGGCAAATCGATCTTCGACAAACGAGCGCAGGGGTTGTTGCAGCTCCTGCTCTCGGATCGCTTGCGAAAGCGGTGCTGCGTGTGAGAGCGCTCGCTTGATCTCGACTTGGGAAAGCTCGATCTTGGGCAGCACGCGTGCGAACAGATCGTCGACCCGGCCGCCGGCGAGCATGCCGCGGGCAAACGCCAAAAAGCGATCGTAGACTTCGGCGTGCAGGCGCGCCTTGGCGCGAGCGATTCCCAAGCGCTCAAGCTCGGCGGCGAGACGAGTCGCCGAACCATCAAGTGCGGCGCCGATCTGATCCTGGAAAAGCCCGACCAGAAAATCGCGATCAGCGATCGAGGCCTGGTTGGCTCCGAGCGCCCAGCGACGAGGCCGGACAAACTCGAGCACCTCATCGGCGCAGACGCTGAGGACTTCGTCGAGTGATCGTTGCAGCTCGGCAAGTTCGGTTGGTAACGCCCGTCGTATGAAGTCGTCTTTTGCTTTGGCGAGCGCATCCTCGGCTGTAGCGATTGCGTCGAACGACCGCGCAGAGAGGTGTTTTCTGGCCAAGTCGTCGCCACGATCGAGAAGCTGTAACAGCCGCAGTTTGGCGGCGTCGTGCAGGATCGATTTTGCGCGCGAAAAGAAGCGCTCCTCGAGCGCCGCCTCAAGCGCTGAGTAGTGAGAGGCGATGAGCTCTGCACCATCTCCACTCTTGCGCGCTTGCAGTGCCCGTCGAGCCGAAAAGGGCAGCAAGGTTTCCAAAGCACTCCCGAGCGAGCGTTCGATGTGTCGCGTGACTTCGGCGCGCTCCTCGTCGCTGATTCGATCGATCTTGTTGAGCACGCCGAGAATCTTTTTTCCACTTTCACGGATGGTCGTCAGCGCTCGCCCCTCCGATGCCTTGGCCGCCTGGTCGACTGAAAATAGCCACACCACTGCGTCGGCCTCGGCAATAAAGCGGCGCGCTACCTGCTCGTGCTCAGGATGAATGGAGTTGAGCCCAGGCGTGTCGACAATATTGACGCGCTGAAGCGTCTCGAGGGGATAGAGCAATTCCACGGTGCCGATGCGGGACGCCTCGTCGCTGGAAAGCCCGGATAAAAAGGCACCGATCTCGGCCCAGCTGAGTTCACGCGTGCGGTTGTCAAGATAGTGCACGCGCCCTTTGCGCTCGCTGCCGTACTTGAGAATTGCGATCGCTGCGGTGGTGGGGGTGATGCCCATTGCTGCGACCTCTTCACCGAGGAGCGCGTTGACAAACGTCGACTTGCCGGCGTTGAACTCTCCCATCACCACCACCGAGAGCGGCCGATCGAGCGATTCCGAAACCCGACCGGCTTCGGCACTGAGCTCGGCAAATTCAGTGTTGCGCGAAAACAGTCGGTGCGCGAACTGAAGCTGTTCGTACAAACTGGTCGGCTTTCCCGCTTGCTGCTCGGTTCGATGAAGCGCTGCGATCGCATCGCTCGGTCGCGCATCGCCCTTTTGAGCGAGCTCGGCTGCACGCCGCAACGAAGCCAGCGCCGAAGGGAAATCGGCGCGCGCAACATAGACCGCGGCGATGGCCAATCGCGTTTCGACAGTCTCTTTTTGCTCGAGCGCCTGCGTGGCTCGTTTTGAAGCACCCTCAAGATCTGTCGGCAGTAGCGCACGGGCGCGCGCTGCCAATGCATCGGGGTGGTCGGGAATTCGCGCCAACAGATCGCTGGCGTAACGATTGGCCGCCTCGATCAATCCATGTCGCAAGGCGAGCGACAGTCCCGCCTCCAGAATCGGCTTGGGATCGAAAAGCGATCGCTCGTGGCTGTCGCCGCCCGGTTTGAGGGCTCGATCGAAAGCGTCGAGCGCTGATTGGGGAGAAGCGGTCGCTGCCAACATCCGGCCGTAGGCAAACATCAGATCGGATCTTGTGGGCGAGACTTGAAGTGCCTGCGAAAGGTGGGTTTGTGCGGCGGCAAAATCGCTCTTGGCCATCGCCAGCCGCGCTAAGCCGAGGCGGGCATCGACTGCAATTTCGTCTCGCTCTGCCGGGGCGAGTACTCGCTCAAACGCGCGCTCAGCTGCTTCGCTGTGAGTGAGCTGCTCGTGCACCTGCGCCAGCGTCAACAGTGCCGCGCGCGGCGCATGACCTTTGGTATCGGCCCGCTCAAGACAAATGCGGGCGGCGTCGAGCTTGCCATCAAAAAAAAACGCGCGGCCCAAAAGCGTCTGCGTCTCGATGTCGTCAGGCAGTGATGCTGCCGCCTTTCGCAGCTCGCGAATTGCCTTGTCGATGTCTTGCTGCCGCAAATAGGCGGCGCCGAGCCCGCGGTAGACTTCGCCGCGCGCAGCGTCGCCAGAGATTCCGAGACCGAGTGCGCGACGGTAGGAGACGATGGCGCCCTCTAGATCATGTTTCTGCAGATAGAGTTCGCCGAGAGCGACTTCGGCTTCCGGCATGCCGTCTTTCGCGGCTTGCTTCGCCGCCGTTTTGAACGACTCTTCTGCCAGCCGCAGGTCGCCGCGGCGAAATTGCGCCAGGCCGAGCAAATAGTGGGCTCGAAGATGATCGGGTTTTGCAGCCACCGCACGTTCGAGCTCGTGCGTCGCGGCATCGAAATCTCCGCGCTCGAGAAATGCGGCTCCGAGTTCGATGTGAGCGCGCACGTCGTCGGGAGCGACCAGTTCGCCTAGTTCAGTAGCGAATTTGTCGATTCTGTCGAAGATCCCCACAGGGCCTCTCGCTGCTTCTCCAATTCTCGCTCGATCGACAGCAATCGTTCGAGTTGCGCGCCGATTTCGCTTTGCGCCACCGCGACGTCGACGCCGGCGGCGCGCCGGTCGGTGAGCGCGCGGTCGAGTACTTCGGCAATTCCTTGGTGCAGGGCGGTACCAGCGGCGGTGACGAAATCGGCGAGACGATTTTCAAAATCGGCGACCACTTGCAAAAATCGCGGCGCGATAGCGTGCGCGACTTTTTCGATCGCTTGCGGCGCCGCCTGCTTGGCCTGGGTCTTGATCTGTCCGGAAATGCGCTCTTTCATCAGCACTGCGATGAGCGGCGCTGCCAGTGTCAACAGGCCACCGACCAAGGTGTTGACAAACAGAAACAGCCCAGTGCCGAGCGCGCCGATGGCGAACACGCCAACGTCGTACTTCAGCGTATCGACATCGATCTCAATTTTGGCGTCGGCGGGGCCGAGCTCACGTTGCAGGGTGCTGACGACCTCGTCGACATTTTCGTTGGTGACTGCGATCACCTCTTCGGCCAGTCGCTCGAGCAGCAGTGCGAGCTTTTCGCCCTCTTCTTCTGCCCAGGCTTTCCAAGTGTCTTGTAAAAACGCCGCCAAATAGAGTTTCACTTCATCGCCGGAGACGCGATCGATTTCGCCACCCATGCGCGAGGAGAAAGTCGCGGCAAACTGCTCGAGGTCAAGTCGCAACGTGGCCGCAATTGCCGCGCTCTCGGCGACAATCTTGGTGTGAGTCTTCCGCAGCGTGGCGTGCGAACTTTCGAGCTGCTCTTTTACTTTTGCCACCCGCGTTTGCAGCTCGTCGACACTGAGCTCGAGCGAGCGGCGTTTAATCCCCAAGTTCTGGCGCAAATAGCCGGTGGTGCGCAGTCCATCCGAAATGGCATTGTCGAGCAGCACGCGCCCGCGATCGCTCGCCAAATAGAGGGCGAGATGTTCACGCAGCGCGACAAAGCCAGACTGTTTGCGATCGACTTCGTTCGAGCTGAGCTCACGCTTGGCCGAGACCGGAAAGATCAGCGGCTCGACCACGATGCGCGCCAAATTTTGACGGCAATAGTGGAGCGCCTCTTCGAGCTCGTCCCGCGCCAAAAGATCGATCTTACCGACGATAAAAATCAGCTTGTCGCGCGAGCGGCGCAAAATGCGTTGCTCCAAAAACGCGCGCTCCGACTGTTTGAGCAACTGCGTGCCATCGAGTAGGAACAGCGCCGCGTCGGCGCGCGGAATATAGCCATAGGTCACTTCGGCGCGCTGCTCGTTGAGATCGTTGACGCCGGGCGTGTCGACCAGCGTCACTCCATCGCGCAAAATCTCCGCCGGCCAGCCGATCTCGACCAAGCGCACGTGACCGACTTCGGCTCCCTCGATGGTGACCCAATTGCCGAGCGCGCGCGGATCGATGTCGCGCTGCGAGCCATCGTCGACAAACGCCGTGGCGCGCGGCGCGTCGGCGTAGACCAGATGATTGATGGTGGCGGTGGTTGGGGTGATGCCGGTCGGTAGGATCGGGGCACCTACCAGCGCATTGACGAAAGTTGACTTGCCGTGATTGAACTCGCCGACCACCACCAGCGAAAAGCGCTCCGCTTCCAATTTTGGAATTCTCGTTTCAGTCAAATCGCGCGCCAGCGTTCCGAGTCCGACCTCTTCGGCGAGCGCCGCCACCAGCCGCAATCGCTCGGTGAGTGCAAG
The DNA here is from genome assembly GCA_023248835.1 of Myxococcales bacterium. Lineage (GTDB taxonomy): Bacteria > Myxococcota_A > Polyangia > Palsa-1104 > Palsa-1104 > JAHFDU01. The sequence continues at coordinate 10,900 of JAHFDU010000104.1, forward strand.
TTTGATGAGCTCGTGGCGATTGGATCGCACGCTCATCGGTGCACCACCTCGGCGACTTGCCGGTCGCATTCGAGCTGGGTCATGCCGCCGTCGAGTCCGACCAGACTACGGTAATAGGCGCTCTCGGAAAAAAGTCGGAGCGCAGCGATGCGCTTTTGCAAATGAGCGTCGCCGGCAAAAAGTTTGGTCAACGTGGTTTCGCAAACCGCGAGATCGCGCGCGCAGACAAGCCCGGCGCGATCGCAGGTGATGTGCGCGCGCTCCTGCCAGGCGTC
>JAHFDU010000105.1 GCA_023248835.1 Myxococcales bacterium
TTGCGCTCGAGGACACCGATGTGGTCGAGGTTTCGACCACCGAACTCGACGATGTGGTGCGGCTCGAAGATCGCTACGGCAGAACCGGCACCACAAAACCCTAACCAATCAAACCGAGAGCAATGGCAGTCGCGCCAGTTGCGGCAACTGGTCGAAATCGGAGTCCCGATCGAAGAGAACCAAGTTGTACTGCAATACCAGTGCCGCAATCCACAGATCGTTGGTGGGAACCGGGCGCCCTTTTTTCCTCAGGTAGCAGTACAAATCGGCATAGAAGAAGGTGGTCTGTTCATCGGGACAGAGGACGTGAACGCCTTCGTTGTTGAGAAATTTCGTCAACGTTCGCTCGTTCTTTTCTCGCTGCGTACCGAAGGCAAATCCGGCGCGTTGCTCGCCGAGGACAATCAGCGGCATGTAAATCTCTATCGCCGCTTCGAGAACCTCTACCACCGCCGGAACGCCGCGACAAAAGTCGGTGTACCGGTTGGAGTCAATCGCCACTCTCATTTCCAGAGTTCCGGATCGATTTGGCGCTGCCGCGCAATTTCCTCTTCCAGTTGATCAGCTTCTCTCTTCGACAGCGATCCGACGATCCCGGTGAAGTCGCGTTGGGGCCGAAGACTCTCTCCCGCACCGGATGCCAATGCTTCCAGTGCCACCTGATTGAAACTCTTGCCCGCCTCCTTGGCGCGACGCCGCAAGACCCGATCAACCTGTAACGGAATATATCGAATGGTATACTGCCGAGTATTCTTTTTCATGTATACAATGTATTCTATATTTACATACAGAGCAAGGATCACTTATCCTGAAGGTCGGTCAGTTTCGTGGGCGTGGGCGTGGGCGTGAAACGAAGATCCGTGCTCTCTGCCGACGGTGACGCAAGACACATGTGACGACTCAAAACACGCGCCACATCGGCAAAACACCGGCGTGGCCCCCCCCAATGCATGGCCGCTTTCCGTCGCTGATTCGCCCACGCCTACGCCCACGCCCACGATCAAACTGACGGACCACGGACCTTCAGTCACTTGTCGGTCAATTTAATCCCCTGCATTGGATTCATGCAAACGGTGGCGAGCGTCTTTTCGATGGCGCCGCGCTGCTGGGCATCGAGGTTGTTAAATTCGACACCGACATGGTAACGCAGCGGCGCGCCTTCCGGCGTTTTCATTTTTGTGCAGTGACGAACCACCGCGCTGAGCACAATCGGCGCTCCGGTTGGCACTTTCAACTTGACGGTGATGGTATCCCCCGCTTTGGGCTCACGCGAAAGTTCGACCGCCATTCCACCGCGCGAAATATTCACCGTGTAGATCAGACGAAAGGTGTCCCAGCTGCGAAACGAAATTTCCGCTTCGGCACGCATTGGAAACCGTTCATGCTTACGCCGCTCGTCAGACATGGACTTGCATTTCCTCTCCGCCGTCTCCGCTTTGAATCACCGCCAGGATTTGGGCGCCATAGTCGGCCAGTTTCTTTTGGCCGACGCCCGATATCGACAGCAGCTCGCTCTGGTTGCGCGGCCGCTTCTGCGCCATCTCGAGCAAGCTAAAATCGCTAAAAATCATGTAGGCCGGCAAGCGACGCTCGGCGGCGAGCTGTTTGCGCCAATCTTTGAGTCGCAAGAACAGCGCACTGGAGTCGCCGTGGCGCTGCACCGCAAGCGCGGTGGGCGAAGAGTCTTTGACGGTTTTTTTCCGGCTACGCGCAGCCGCCAGCACGTCGCTGCGCAAACACCGATCGCAGGCCGCACAAGCTCCCATCTTTTCGCCAAAATGGCCGACCAGCGCACGGTGGCGGCAGCTCGCTCGATCGGCAAACGAGAACATCTCTCGTACTTGATCCTTTTGCGCCTGTGCGAAAACCGGATCCTCCGCATCGTCGGCAAAGCGGTCATACGCGATGACGTCGGCCCACGAATAAAACAGCACGCAGTCGCTGTCGACGCCGTCTCTGCCGGCGCGTCCGATCTCTTGATAATAGCCCTCGATCGAACGAGGCATGTCGCGATGGATGATGTAACGAATGTTTTTCTTGTCGATGCCCATACCGAACGCCACCGTCGCCACCATGACGTCGATGTCGTCGTTGATAAAAGCATCCTGCGCCTCGGTGCGGGCTCGACTCTCCATGCCGGCGTGATAGGCACGCGCATCGACCCCGTGCTCGCGCAAGAAAGCAGCCGTCTGCTCGGTCGCATTGCGTGACAAGCAGTAAATGATGCCGCTGTCACCCTTCCGAGCGCGTACCAGTTTGTAGAGCGAATCGCGCACTGTGCCCCTGCCGCCATCACCCTTTTTGTAAGCGTGCAGGTGAAGGTTGCGACGGAAAAAAGATCCGCGATGCGACAGCGGATCTTGCATCCCGAGCTGGGTGACGATGTCTTGGCAAACGGCTGCGGTGGCAGTTGCGGTCAGTGCCAAGACGGGCACCGAAAAACGCGCCTTGAGATTGGTGAGATTTCGATAGGCCGGTCGAAAATCGTGACCCCAGTGGCTGATGCAGTGCGCTTCGTCGACGGCAATCAGCTTAAGCGAGAGCTGCGACAGCAAAAAACCCACCGAGGCTTCGATCCCTTCTGGTGCGGCATAGACAATTTCATAGCGGCCGCGGCGCAGATCTTCGATGCGACGCCGGCGCTCTTCAAAGTCGACGCTCGAGTTCAAGAACGTCGCGCGAATCCCAACCTGATCGAGCGCGTCGACCTGGTCTTTCATCAGCGCGATAAGCGGAGAGACCACCAACGTCGTACCACCCATCATCCGGGCGGGAATTTGATAGGTCAGCGACTTCCCCGCGCCGGTAGGCATGATCGCAACACAGTCGCGCCCGGCCAAGAGAGCGTCGATGACCTCTTTTTGCCCGGGCCGAAAACTCGTATAGCCAAACGTCGCTGACAGAACTTGTTCTGCTGTCGGGCCGGGCGTCGCGCGCAATCGTTCCGCCAGCGCCTTCAGCCGAGCCACGTCCTCGGGCGAGAACAGCGTCGGCGACTTTCGCCACAGCGCACGCATTTCTTCGAGTGCGACGGCACATTCGGCCCGGCTCTCGGGTCGGTCGACGAGACCGCTCAGCCGCTCAGTCTCGGCGCAAAGGTCGTCGTGTGTGCAAAGCGGCGCGGCCATTTCCTAGTGACCGAAGCTTAGTACACTTCCAAGCCGTGAGGGGAATCAACGCTGGTTGTGAGTTGTGGCCGATATCCACGATCATGATTTCGAGTTTCGGTTGATCTTTTTCTCCACCGCATCCAAACGGGCGCGCAACCCCTCGAGCTCACGCTCAATCGGCGCGCGCCATTTCTGGGTTGCTGCGCGCACGGCTCCATCGATGTGCTGTTCGAGCGCTTGGCGATTTTTTTTTGCGCGGGCGACCAACTCCGCTACCAGCGCCACCTCTTTGTTGCCGCTGAGTCTCTCGGTCAAACGAGTGGTCGCTTTGTGCAGCTCGCTTTCGGCATTCGATACGCTGCCAAGCGCGGTCAACCACACTTGCCGCAGCAGCTCGGCGAATGATCTTCTTTCCGACCCTTCTTCTTGAGCGCTCATTTGGCTTTCTGATCAAACGCACCGAGAAAACGTGTGATGCCGCTGCTGCAATTGCTGCGCAGCGCAACCACCATCGCCAAACACACGATCGTCAGCACGATGCTCCAACTCTGCTGCGCTGGAACCTTCATTCACTCTTCCACCAAATCGCGAAGGCGAATGCGCACTCGACGCCGGCCACCCCAGAGATCGATCTCGGGCAGAAATGCGGCGCGCACCGCACTGCCGCGAATCGGCGCCTGTTTGCCAAAACCAAAACCGATGCCGTCGACCACCGAAGCGCCAGCGCGCAAAGTCACTTGAAGATGGTCGTCGCCGACAACGCGAGTGCGATCGAGCGCGACGCCGCGAACACCAAACAATGGCTCGCGGTTGGCGATGCCGAACGGCTCGAGGCGCGCCATCTCGTCACATAACCGCTCACTAAGATCCGAGAGCATGATCTCCGCATCAAGCTGCAATTGCGGGCGATGTGCCGAGAGCGCCGTCGTCGCGAGTTCGATCATGCGATCGCGAAATGCCGCGATGTTCGATCGTTTGATGGTGAAGCCGCCGGCAGCGGCGTGACCACCATAGCGCACCAACAAATCGCTAGAGCGATGCAACGCATCGTAGAGATGAAAGCCAGCGACGGTGCGCGCCGAACCGCGCCCCTCGTCGCCTGAAAGCGCGATCACCAGGGCTGGCCTGGAAAAGCGATCGACCAATTTGGCCGCAACAATTCCCACAACGCCCGGGTGCCAGCCATCGCCAGCGACGACGACGGCACCGCGTTCGCGATCGTCGGCACACTGCTCGAGCGCTTCCCGTAAAACCCGCTCCTGTATTTCTCGGCGTCGCTTGTTGGCCTGCTCACAAGCCGCCACCAAATCGATCGCCAGTGCCGGCGAATCACACAGCAGAAGATCGAGCGCCAGCTGGGCGTCGCCGAGCCGACCCGGCGCATTGAGTCGCGGCGCAATCCGCATCCCGATGTCGCTCGAACGACGCACACCGTTTGGCAGATTGACGAGATCGGTGAGCGCGCGTAGGCCAGCGCGACGCACTTCGCCGAGCTCGCGCAAACCGGCGCTGACCAAAATCCGATTCTCGTCGGCAAGCGGCGCCATGTCCGCCACTGTGCCGATTGCCACCAGGTCAAGTAGTTGCCGCGGATCAAGCGTCTCGATGCCCTGCTTGAGCAGACGGGTACGCAGTGCCGCCGCCAAGTAGAACGCAACACCGACGGAGGCCAACCCTTTGAACGGAAACTGGCACGCCGACTGGTGCGGATTGATCAGCGCCAACGCGTCCGGCATCCGGTCTGGAACTTGATGGTGATCGACGACGATGACGTCGATGTTGCGCGCACGCGCAGCCGCGAGCGCATCATGATCACTGGTGCCGCAGTCGCAGGTGACAATCAGCGCACAGCCGGCATCGCTGAACGCGAGTACGTCGGCCACGCCAAAGCCATAGCCGGCATCGCGCTTGGCGACGCGGGGCACCGTGCGCGCATTGGCGCTGCGCAGAAAACTCACCAACAACGCGCAGCTGGTGACGCCGTCGACGTCATAGTCGCCAAACACGCCGATCGCCTCTTTGTCGGCAAGCGCCTTCACCAACCGATCCACCGCCGCAGAAAAACCGGCCATCGGCAAATCACCGTCGGGCCGGCGCAAATGGCCGAGACGCGGCGCGAGGTAACGCTCGGCGCGATCGAAATCGCCAAGACCGCGGTTAATGAGCAGCTGTCCAACCAGAGGCAGCGTGCCGAGACGCGCTGCCAATTCACCGGCGCGCTGCCCTTCAGCGGGAGCAACGATCCAATCGGCCGATGATTGCGCGCGCATGCCATCATTTCCTATCAGGAGAAGTCGAGAGTCAAGCGAAGAGGTCAGGGCGTACGCATCAAGATCCGATCTCACTCGAGCCCGAGCCCGCGTGCGAGCCCGCGCCCGATCTGAAAAAGCCGGGCTCGGACTCCGGGCCTGCGGCCCTGGGCTCGGACTCGGGCTCGACGGAGATCTACCGCCAATTCAGAGCGCAAGCCGCGATCTAGCCGCCTGCTCCATCGCGCTGACGACTTGATCAAAGCTCAGATCGCTGGTGTCGAGCAGACGGGCATCGGCTGCCGGCTTGAGCGGTGCCACTTGACGTTTTTCGTCGCGCTGGTCGCGCTCTTGCATCTCTTTAAGCGTGGTCGCCAGATCAACGCCGACAGCTTGGCCGCGTGCGCGCAACTCGTCGAATCGACGCTGGGCGCGAATTTCGGGCCGCGCGGTGAGAAAAAATTTTAGCGGTGCATCGGGCAGCACCACGGTGCCGATGTCTCGTCCTTCAACGACGCAACTCCCGGCGGTGGCAAGCTGTCGTTGCAACCCGAGCAGCGCCGCGCGCACTTCTGGGTGCGCCGAGACAGTCGAAGCCCCCTGCGACATTTCGGGCGTGCGAATCGCTGTCGACACATCTTCGCTGCCGATCCACACCCGACTTTCCGCGTCGAAGCGTATCGGGAGGGAATCGGCCAATTTTCCGAGTGCAGGTCCATCGGAGTGTGCCACACCCAAACGACTCGCTTGCAGCGCGAGCGCGCGATAGATCGCTCCAGTATCGAGCAGAAAAAAGTCGAGTCGCTTCGCCAGCGCTTTCGCCACCGTCGATTTCCCCGCACCCGCGGGGCCATCTATAGCGATCACTATCAGACGAGAATTCGACATACGAGGGACGCAAAATTACGGAGCTATTCGGTCGAAGTCAAACGAAGAGTTTACCTTGGGTTGTGATATGATTTACAGGACTTGCGCGGAGGTCGGAGATGATGGAAGCAAAAGTAGCGGAACCGGCTCTATATGCAGAATGCAAGCGGTTTGTAGACGACAAAGACCTTGGCACCGACGATACCGGTAAAGACCAGCTCTACAATTTTCTCTTTCATGAAGCCGCGCCAAAACTGCTACGTTATGATGCAGACCAAGAACCTCCGGCGGTAGTGCACAAAGTCTGGAACAGAGTACGTCTCCTGGTACCAGACGTTGAGACAGAGACAGGTGCACCCTCCCAGCATGCGTCGTCAAACCAAGTAGCCAAGAAAGCAGGGCATGCAGCTCGCGCCAACGCCTTACGAGGAGAGTCCGCTCACCGCCCCGTGGCTGGTGCCGCGAGCCACCACGTCCCTTCGAAAGCAGAGATCAAGAAGCATATGAAAAACGACAGTGAGGTCGACTAGCGGTGCCAGAGTTGGCAGCGATCACAGCCACCATTGCCCAAAGCAACGCTTACTCTTTTTGATGTTCATTTTCTCACCGCCACCTCTCTCGTTGCTTGTGATTATTGCTGCCTGTAGCAGCACGCCGATCCCATCCATGCTGCCGGAGGCGAGAGCCGTTTCTAGTGATGTCGCTATCGCAGCCATAAACGCGCGAGAAATTCATACTTCCGACGTCGCGGCGCAGGCGCTAGCGAGAAAATGTTCGGCGAAAGAGGCGCTTGACGATCTCATCGACGCCGAAGTGTTGGTGCAGGAAGCGGTCCGTCGAGGACTCGATCGGGACGACACCGTGTGGCAGCGGGCCAAGGATGAAATGGTGCTGCGCCTCTTGCGCAGCGAGTTCGAAAAGTCGGTCACGCCAAGCGCGATCCCGGCGGATGAAGTGAGCGGAAATCTCAACCAAAGACGGATTCAGTTCGACCATCCGGATTTGGTGCAGGTGCTGCATATTTTGACCGCGGTGAAGTCCAACGCGTCCGCCGAAGAGCGTGCGCTCGACCTGGAATTGGCGACTGAAATCGCCAAGCAAGCCTCGACGCTGCACGATGCCGCCAAGTTCCGCGAGCTGCCCGACATGATTCGCGCAACCGCAATCTACCGTCAAGTGAAACAGCAGCATCCTTTGTCAGAGGAGATCGTCGCCATGCAGTACGTGACACCGCGCGAGGGTCCCGGCGCTGCCGAGGGGCCGTTTGCCGAAGCCGCGTTTGCGCTGCGAAATCCCGGCGACACCACCCCACCGGTAGAAACCCGCTTCGGCTATCACGTTATCTGTTTGGTGGCGCGAGTCGAGGCCCAACATGTGTCGGCGACCGAAGCGGAAGCGCGGGTGCGGGCCGATCTGTTTCCGGCTTTTCGTGAACGCGAATTCGGGCGCACTATCGACGAAGCGATGACCCACCATCACATCGAGCTATATCCCGAGCGCCTCAAGTGACTTCTCCGCGCACGCGAACAAAATCGGGACATGGCGAGCGAATTGTTCTCGCCGCTTTTGAGCCGTTTGGCGGACGAAAACGCAACCGAGCCCAAGATTCGGCACGACTTCTCCACCATCATTCCATCGGCAATCTCACCGTCGAGACAACGTCTGTGCCGACCACATTTTCTCTGCTCAGGCAAGCCACCGCCGAGCTGGTGCAGCGCTCTTCCCGCATCGTTCTGCTCGTCGGTGAATCGCGCTGGGCTCATGAGCTCTTGGTCGAGCGGCTGGCGATCAACGTCGCGCACGCCCGCATTGCGGACAACGACGGGGTGCGGCCAATCGATGAGGAAATTCTGCCCGGTGCTGAGGCCGCGCTGCGCGTCCATTTTGATCCCCGCCTCGCCGCCAACGCCGCGGTCGCCGCCGGCGTGCCTTGCGAAGTCTCTTCTCACGCTGGCACATTTTGCAGCAACGCTGCGCTCTACTGGGCGCTCTGGCACAGCGCTCTGCTCAAGCGGCCACCTCTAGTCGCGCTGGTGCACGTGCCGTCGCGGTTACCCTGGGCCCGCGACCAGCGAACCGCTCGGGGCCTATACGCAATTGCCGATTGCCTACACAAATTGCGGCTATAGATCGTCTTCGCAAAAGGAGCAGTAGCTACCGCCGCTGCGGGGAGATCTTGCCGGTGCCGGCTTGCACTTCCATTCACCAGGGCACTTGGGATATAAATTGAACTCCCCTTGACGCAGTGAATCATGTACACTTGCTCTTGGTTTTTTTCTTCTTTAGGAGAGCGTTTATGGCGACGATGATTACCGACGAGTGCATCAACTGCGGCGCCTGCGAGCCAGAGTGCCCCAACGAAGCGATCTCGGAAGGCGACGACATCTACGTAATCGACCCGAACAAGTGCACCGAGTGCGTCGCGTTCCATGACTACGAAGCCTGCCAAGCCGTCTGCCCGGTCGAGTGCTGCATACCCGATCCGAAAAATGTCGAGACCGAAGAGTCGCTCTACGGCCGCGCCCGCTCGCTCCATCCCGACAAAGAATTCCCCGAGCTCACTGCGCTGCCCGCCAATCTCTCGCGTTTTCGCAAATAATTTATTTGGTCATCCACCAGCCCGATAGGCTTAAAGCTGCCATCTCAGCTGCGCAACCAACCAGAACGGTTGGCACCGAAAAGAAGTAAAACAGCGATGCGACCAACAGAATTCCGGTGGCGTGGCCGAAGATGCATACGCTCTGGCGCGGCATCCAATCACTGCCCCCTTTGCTGCCCGCTTGAGCGGGCATCGTGTTGCTTCAGCCGTGGGCTTTCAGCCCGCGGCTCCAACCGAAACCACCGCCGAGCGACGGGCACGTTCAGGACTCAGTTTGTCGACGATACCAAGATTGACCGAAACCATTTTCGAAATGCCTGGCTCCTCCATGGTGACGCCGTACAAGGTGCTGGCGATCTGCATGGTCCGCTTGTTGTGGGTGATGAGAATGAATTGCGATCGATCGGTCATTTCCATGATCAGATCGTTGAAGCGCGCGACATTGGCGTCGTCGAGCGGCGCATCGACCTCGTCGAGCAAACAGAACGGCGATGGTTTGATAAGAAAGATGGCAAAAATCAGCGCCACCGCGGTCATCGCTTTTTCGCCACCCGAGAGCATTTCTACCGTTGCGTTTTTCTTGCCGGGCGGCTGGGCGATGATCTCAATGCCCGACTCGAGTAAATTGTCCTCGTCGGTCAGCACCAAGCGCGCCTGGCCACCGCGAAAGCAACGCGGAAATAGTTCTTGAAACTTGGTATTGACCAGATCAAACACGTCGCGAAAACGCTTGCGACAGGTACGATTGATACGATCGATCGCCTCTTCAAGCTGGGTCAGCGCTTTTTCCAAGTCCTCCTTTTGCGACGACAAAAAGTTGTAACGAGTTTCGAGTTGGTTGTACTCCTCGATTGCGTACAAGTTGATGTCGCCCATTCGATCGATGAGGTCACGCAGCTCGCGCAAGCGCTTGTCCTCTTTGGCGCTGCATTGCGGGCGCAAGTGGTAGGCTTGCACCTCGCTCTTTAGATCGAGGCGATAGCGCTCAGCGATGGTCTCTTCCAAATGCGCGCGCGCCGACGCCACTTCGTGCAATTTGAGGGTCCACTGATTGACCTCTTGCGAAAGCGCGTCGATGACTGATCTCAGCTCGCGCAGCACGCCTTCTGCCGTCATCAGCCGTTGTCGCTGCGTCTCGTAAGCACCGCGATCTTCATTCATCGCACTCTGGCGGCTGCCATGTTCGGCCACCAACTGCAGCACCTCTTGCCGACGCGAGCTGAGCGCCACCTGCAACTCGGCCATCCGCGTCTGTCCCTCTTCGATCGATCGCCCAAGTCGTTCGCGACGCTCCGCTCGCTCCGCCCTCTCCTCGGTTAGGTGCGCGATCGTCCGTTCAACGCCAGCGCGCCGCTCGGTCAACTCGGCTACTTCCACACGCAGATGAGTGAGCGCCTCCTGGGCCACTTCGACCGCGTGCAGCGCGCTCACCACTTCGAGACCGCACTGCGAGAGTTGATCCTCGAGGGAGATCGCCTGCTCACGCAGTTGCACCACCGCCAGTTCTGCACTCTCGACTTCGCGGGTCGACTCTTCTACCCGCGCGCCCAGCTCAGTCTGCTCGACGCCGACCTGCTGCAGGCGTAGCTTGATGCGCTCTTCTTCGTCACGCAGCCGACCGAGATCTTTGTCAACGCCCAAAATCTGGATCTCATGCTGGTGCGAATTCTGCTTCATCGATTCGAGCCCGACCGTCCGCTCAGAAAGTTCAGCGCGACGCTGATTGTGCACCAACAACGCACTCTGATGCTGCGCTTCCAAGGTAGCAATCATCTCGGTAAGGTCACGCAACTCGCGCTTTTGCTGCAGCACGCCGGTCCCAGCCGTCTCGCGCGATCCGCCTGAAACGGTGCCAACGCGATCGACCACTTCGCCGTCGCGGGTGACAAATGTTTGTTTCGCGTCCTGCGGCAAAGCACGCCAGCGATCGAGCGCATCGATTAGATCGTCGACCAACCAAACCTCCGAAAACATTGCTGCGAGTGACTCGTAGCCGGCTTGAAACCTAATCGCGTCGATGAATCGTTCGGCACCTTCGATCGACTGCTCAGGCAAAATCGGCTGCTCGGCCAGCCGATTCATCGGCACAAAGCTCGAGCGCCCTTCACTCTTGGCCTTGAGCTGCTGGATTGCCTCGACCCCAACCTCTTGGCTGTCGACCAAGATCGCGCCCAGCCGTTCGCCAAGCGCGGCTTCGACCGCAACCTCTAGCTCGGGAGGAGCTTCGACAAATTCGGCGACCAAGCCGCGAATTCCCCAGCGATCGGCGCGCTCGCGCATCACCGCGCGAGTGCCGTGGGCAAATCCCTCATAGCGGGTATGCAACTCTTCAAGCGATCGA
>JAHFDU010000413.1 GCA_023248835.1 Myxococcales bacterium
TCGGCAGTCGATTCGCACGATTTTGGGCACCGCTCCGGGAGAGCGGGTGATGCGGCCGCACTTTGGCTGCGAAATTCACGAGCTGATTTTTGCGCCTTCGAGCTTGAACACAGCGACGCTGGCGGCGCATTTTTGCGTTGAGGCTTTGCAAAAATGGGAGCCGCGCATCGAATCGATCGAAGCCGACGGCGATGTTTCACACGACGAGCAGAATCGCATCGACATTCACATCAAGTACAAAGTTCGCGCCTCCAATAGTTCGCGCAATTTGGTCTATCCTTTTTACCTGCGTAAGAGCGAGGAAGCATGATTCCGGCGCCGAAACTGGACGACCGATCCTATTCAGAAATTGTCGCCGAGGCGATGCGCCTGATCCCGCGCTACTGCCCGGAATGGACCAACCACAATCCGTCCGACCCCGGCATTGCGATTTTGGAACTCACCGCCTGGATGACCGAGCTTTTGCTCTATCGCATCAACCGGGTGCCGGAAAAAAACTATGTTGCGTTTTTGAACATGCTCGGCGTGCGGCTGCGACCGCCGCAGCCGGCGCGCGGACTGGTGACGTTTGATCTGGTCGAGGGTGCCGATCGGCAGTCGATTCGCGAAGGCACCCAGATCGCGTCGCCGCAAACCGCCGACGAAGAGACGGTGCTGTTCGAAACCCAGCGCGACCTTATCGCGACGGCAGCGAAAATCGACCGCTGTTTTTCCTATTTCAACGAGACCTACACCGACAATTCGCCGTTTCTCACCGGTGGCCGGCCGGAGGGGTTTGATGCCTTCGCCGGGGCCGAGCGGATTGATCGCTATTTGTACGTCGGTGACAGCCGGCTGCAGACGCTGAGCGAAGCGGCGGTGCTGCGGTTGTATTTGTCGGCGCCCGATCATGGCGGGCGCGACATGGCGCGACTGCTCGAGTGGGAATACTGGAATGGCCGGCGTTGGCGCGAATTGCGCGCGCTGCCAGTCGAAGTCGATCGCGGCGAAGTGGTGTTCGCAGGGCCGCCGGACATGGCGGTGTGTGAAGTGAATGGGTTTGAGACCTATTGGGTGCGCGGGCGTCTGGCCGAAGTGCCGCAAAATCCGTGGGAAACCGAACTGCACAGCATCAAAGCGATGATGGAGATCGCAGGCGAAGGCGTGCTGCCCGATCTGGCGTATGCCAACTTCGAGGGCGGCGTGTTCATTGCGCTCGACCTCGGCAAGAATTCACATCCGTTTGGCACCCAGCCCAAGGTGGACCAGTGTTTCTATCTCGCTTCCCGCGAGCTGCTCGGTCAAGCAGGCGCTGAGATTCAGATCGAGATTTCGCTTTCCGATCCGGCCGTGGCACCGCAGCCTCACCCGAGTGAGAATTGCGTACTCTCGTGGGAGTATTTTGACGGCAAGCGTTGGCGCGTGCTCGGAAAGTCGACGCCCAAGGGATCCAAGACCACCGATTCTGAATGGAACTTTGTCGACACCACGATGGCGCTCTTGAAAAGCGGCGTGATTAGTTTTCGCGTTCCGACCGACATTCAGCCGGGCGACATCAATGGTGAAGACAATTTTTGGATTCGTGCCCGTCTCGAAGTCGGCGACTACGGGCTGCCGGGTAGCTACATGCTCGATGCCGACAAATGGGTTTGGCGCGATGAGCGGCCACTCAAGCCGCCGTCGGTCAAAGCGATCGCGGTTCGCTATCGCGCCGATTTGCAGCACTTGCGCTACGTGATTTCCTACAACGATTTTCGCCATCGCGAACACTCGGACGAGGCCAAAGTCGAGTACCAGACTTTTCAGCCGTTCTCGTCGGTGCCCGACGAATCGGCGTCGCTCTATCTCGGCTGGAACGCCAAGTTGCCCAATGAGGCGCTTTCGCTGTGCGTGCAAATCGCCGAGCCGAGTCGGGCCGAGGCCGAGCGCAACGACGAAGAGTTTTTGAAGAATTGGTACGCCGAGCGCGACGCGGTGTGGGAAGCCGAACAGCGGGTCAATTGGGAGTATTTCGACGGCACCAACTGGCAGCCGCTGGTGGTGATCGACGGCACCAAGAACTTAACCCAGAGCGGCTTTGTCGATTTTGTCGGGCCGGAAGATCACCACAAATCACTCAAGTTTACCGAAGATCGCTACTGGTTCCGGGCTCGCCTCGAGATGGGCGGCTTTGCCAAGCCGCCGCGGGTGTTGCGGATTTTGACCAACACCGTCGAAGTCGCCAACCTCACCACCATCCGCGACGAAACGCTGGGCTCCTCTGACGGCACGCCGTTTCAGTCGTTCACCTTTTCGCAAGGTTCGCCGCTGCCCGGCCAGGTGATCGAAGTGCGCGAACGCGATCTGCCGGTGGTCGACGAGATCCAGGATCTGGGCGACGCTGCGGTGCGGACCGAAACCGTCGACGGAAAAGAGCACTACTCGGTGGTTTGGCGCGAAGTCGACAGCTTTTTCGATTCGGGGCCGCGCTCACGCCACTACCTCAAAAATCCGGTCACTGGTGCGGTCAGCTTTGGCGATGGCGTGCAGGGAATGATGTTGCCAGAGGGGCGCAGTAACGTGATCGCCAGACGCTATCAAATTGGCGGTGGCGTGCGCGGCAATGTCAACGCGATGGCGCTCAATCAAATGATGCATGCGGTGGCCTACATCGACAAATGCTACAACTTGGCTCCGGCCGCCGGCGGCAGCGATGCCGAAACCGTCGACGAAGCCAAAGCGCGCGCGCCCTATACGCTCAAAAGCCGCGATCGTGCGGTCACCACGGAAGATTTTGAAGCGCTGGCATTGCGAGCGTCGACCAGCGTGGCACGCGCCAAATGCTTGCCGTCGCAGCGACACGATGGTCACGTGCAAGTGGTGATTGTGCCACGCAGCGACGAGAAGAAGCTCGACTTAACCAAGAAGTTGGTGGCGCCGCCGGAGCTTCTGCGCTTTATCAAGAATTTTCTCGACGAGCGCCGGTTGGTGGCGACGGTGCTCAATGTGGTTCGGCCAGAATATGTCGAGATCTCGATCAAGGTGACGACGATGCGTCGCACCGTCGGGCAGACCGAGCGG
>JAHFDU010000106.1:0-8735 GCA_023248835.1 Myxococcales bacterium
TCGCCGTCGAGGACGAATTGATTGAATTTTTTCCATGAATCGACATTCGAAGCGCTCATCGGATCGCACACCGTTCCTAAAAACTTGACCACGCTTGCGCAGTGGCCGAGCAGCAGCTCGACATCGATGATTCGACCGCTCATCGGGTCCATCGGATCGCTGAGTGGGAACGCCTTGTCCCACTTGATCTCAAACGGCGGCGGCACCAGAGTTAGATCAACCGGCACGATCTGCTGGTCGTCCGGCGCTGGCTTGTGCGGGTAACTCCAGAGCGGAAAATTGAGCTCGGTAAAGCCAACGAATTTCGAGACATTGCCAGAAAAACTCGACAATCGGCGCCCCGGCACAATTTCACTCGGCGGCTTGCCAAAAGAATAGACATAGACACTGGAAAACAGATTCGCGCCAGTGTCGGTAACAGCGAAAGCGTTACCAAAAACGGAAGTCACCACCAACGCTCCTTGGCCGGTCGCGGTATCGACGGTGATCACTTTTCGGTTAAAGGTCGAGCAAAAGGTGGCGTTGGCAGCTTTTAAATCGGGCGGCGTCTGCAGCTCGGGAATGGTCGGGCCGCGAAAGTACATCGTCGGTGAAGCCCCGGCGGCGTGAGAAATGCGCTCCTCGACCCAAACCGAAGTGGCGCTGAATGGATGCGGTAAAGTGATCTGCACACCCTTTTGCACGCCGCCTACGACATGCACCGTCGCAATCGGCGTGCCTGAACTGTCCGAACCGCAAGCGGTATCGGCTCCGGCACGCACGCCGCCAAAAGAGACGTAGACCTCGACATCGATCGGATCGGTGTAAGGTTTCCCCTCGCCGTCGAGCGCGCTGATATCGAAGGTAGCCGTCTTGGCCGCGATCGGCCTGCTCGGTGAACCCACTTGCGGCGGATCGGTCAAATCGACCTGCAACGCTGTCAGCGCGCCCAAAGGCGAAACCGTGACCGTGCCGGGACCGCCGCCGTCGCAGCCACCCTCGTCGCTGCAAGTCATGCGACAGAGACCGCCGATGCACAACGGCCGATCGGCGCAGCCAGCGGCGATGAGCAAAACGATCGGCGCGATTTTTTTCATGGAGCAACCCGTCCTTCGACAAGCTCAGGACGAGCGGTCATATACGCCTCCCGCTCATGCTGAGCGCAGCGCGCAGCCCGAAGTCGAAGCACCGACATTTTTCTCATGGCGCCACTCCGGCGTACGTCTGAATGCGGCCGTCGTGCGCTTGAATCGACTGATCGAGGCAGACCCTATCCTCGTATCCGGCGACGTTGGTGTAATCGGTGGCGTGATCTGCGCAAGTTCCGGGCAGGGTGCGAATGTAATCGGCCAGCGCGTTACGCAAACTGATGCCGGTGTTGAACTTGGTGGTGTTGCGCTTGAGCACCGAAAAACCCGATCCGCCCTGCGCGATGTAGTCATTCACCGCAACGCGGTACTCGGCGTAGGGATCGAGCTGCTTGCATGCGGTGCCATCGAACGTTCCGTCGGGCATGCGGCAGTTGTCACCGAGGTGAATGTTTTTGGCGCAGGCCCCACCATGGTGGGGCGCAACTTGGCAATCGGGATCGTTCCTGCCGCAAACCAAGTCGAAATAAATTCCCGACACCTGCGCCTGAGTGCGGCAGCCGCGCTCAGAGGAGCGGGCGGCGACAAAATCGAGCATCTGCTGCACTTCGTCGCCCGACAAGAACATGGTGGTGATGGTGTTGTCGAACGGAAACACGTTGTACAGCTCCTCGAGATTGAGCGGCCCCGACTCAAAATCGGTGCGAATGCCGAGGCTGTTGGTCAGGCCAAAATCGGCATCGACGCCTTGGCGCAAACGCATTGCGGTGGCGACCAGATTGCCGAGCTGTGAATCACCGCCGTTGGGATCATTGCGGGCGGTTTTGGGACAGCTACTTGCGCTGTTCGGGCACGGCACGACGGCATACACCTGATCCAAATGGAGATATTGGTTCATCTTGAACTCGTACGGCTCGAGCAGATTCTCCATCACCGGATCGGCCTCGATGTTGTCGTCGATCGGAACCAGCTTGTAGGTGTAGGCCTTGACGCCGGCGTGCGCACCAGACGCGCGCTCCTCGTCGGTGGGCATGTGCACCACCAGATCGAGGCGGCCAACATATTTGGCAAACGCTCCCGAGTGGCAAAGCACGGTGCGCCCGGTCACCGCGCCGCTGTCGTCAGTGTGGAGCAAATCTTTTGGCGGATTGAGCACGATGTGTAAGTGGCCGCCGAAAATCACGTCGACGCCATCGATCGCCAAAGCCAAATTTTGGTCGCGGCCCGCTGCGTCCCCTGCGGCCACGCCTTCGTCTTCGTCGAGCCCCATGTGTGAAGTCACCATCAGCACGTCCACTTGCGGTCGCACCAGCGCCACCGTCTGAATGATCGCTTGCTTGGAATCAATCGGTCGCACCCCGAGCGAATTTCCGCCCTCGATGATGCCCTGAATCGACGACAGATTGGCAAGACCAATGATGCCGACCCGAACGCCACCGACGTTGGTGATGGTGTAGGGATGAATCAGCTTGCCGAGTTTCGGCTGGGTGTAGTCGTTGGGGTCGGAAAATTCGTAGTTGGCCGCGAGTACCGGAAAGCCGCCGTAGCGCTGCATCTGCTCGGCAAGGTTGACCGAACCCTTGTCGAATTCGTGGTTGCCCAGCGCCATCGCCGAGAGGCCAAGCTGCGACATCGCGCGCATTTCCACTTCGCCGTTAAATTGGTTAAACACCGGCGCGCCTTCAAAAATATCGCCCGAGTCGACATGCAGCGAGCGCCCCGCCGGATCGCCGGCGATGGCGGCGTGATCGTCGGCAGAGGGGCTGGTGATGCCGACGCAATCGGCGCCGGCGTAAAAGCCGCGAATACATTTGATTACTTTGGCGACGCGAGCGATGCCACCGACCAGTGCAGTGGTCTGTCCAAGCTTGGGCAACAAGCCAAGGTCCTTGTCGATCTGACCAGGAGCAAAATAGTAAGGAAAAAAACGCGAATGCAAGTCAGCCGTGTGCACAATCGTCAAGTGCACATCTTCGCCGGCCAAGAGCGGCGTCACCCCCTCTTCCGCACAGCTCGCGGTCAGGATCAACAAGGACAGGGAAGCGATGTTTGTAAGCTTCATCAACACTTCCCTTCTGGCCCGCAAAGCGATTGAAACGAAACCTGCGGAGCCACTTACGGCGCACCCGTATACCGCCAGGTGCAGTCGCTTGGCAACTGAAAAAGGTCGCTCCCAAAGACGAAGCGCGATACCGTAGACGGGCCAACCATGAGACGCGCCAAAATTGTTTGTACTCTAGGACCGGCTTCGAGTGAACCGTCGTTCATCGGCGACCTGATTGACGAGGGAATGAATGTCGCGCGCATCAATTTTTCGCACGGCGAATATCCCACTCACGCAGCGCGCATCAAAGCAGTGCGCGAGCAGGCGCAGCTGCGCGGCAGGCCGGTGGCTATTTTGCAGGATCTGCAAGGTCCCAAGATTCGCGTCGGTCGCTTTCCCGAGGGAAAAATCGAACTCGAAGCGGGCAGCGATTTTTTGGTTACCACTCGTCAGGTGGAGGGCTCGCCGACGCAGGTTTCGACCACTTACACTGAATTGCCGCACGATGTCCGGCCGGGAAATCTGCTACTGCTCGACGATGGCATGCTGTCACTCGAGGTCGAGCGCGTCGACGGGCCCGATGTCTACACCCGGGTGGTGGTCGGCGGCACGCTCAAGAACAACAAGGGCATCAACCTGCCCGGAGTGAAAGTCTCGGCGCCGGCGCTCACTGCTAAAGACAAAGAGGACCTCGCTTTCGGGCTCGATCTCGGCGTCGATTTTGTCGCACTCTCCTTTGTGCGCTCAGCAAGCGATGTCAAAGAGGCGGTGGCGCTGTGCAAACGACCCGATCGCTACGTTCCGATCATCGCCAAAATTGAACGCCCCGAGGCGGTCGAATGTCTGCCCGAAATCATCGACGTCGCCGACGGCATCATGGTGGCGCGCGGCGATCTCGGCGTCGAAATGGGCGCAGAAAAAGTGCCGCTGATTCAAAAGCGCGCCATCGAAGAGACCAACGCGCGCGGCAAAGTGGTGATCACCGCGACGCAAATGCTCGAATCGATGATCGGCAATCCACAACCGACCCGCGCCGAAGTTTCCGACGTCGCCAACGCCATCCTCGACGGCAGCGATGCAGTAATGCTGTCAGGCGAAACCGCCGCCGGAAAATATCCGCTGCTCGCCGTGCGCACCATGGCCCGCATCATCGAAGAGATGGAAGCGAGCCAGCGCTACCAGTCGAGTTTTCGCGCGGTGACGCTCAATTTTACTTTCTCGACGTACGCCATCGCCAAGAGTGCGGTGGTGGCGTCTCGTTTGATGGAAGCGCGGACGATCGTTTGCGTCAGCGACTCCGGCGGCGCAGCGCGATTGGTCTCCGAGCACCGGCCCGAGGCGCGCATCGTCGCGCTGACTTCGCGTCAAGACACCTATCAGCGCCTGGCGCTGCATTGGGGTGTTGAACCATTTTGCGTGCCGCGCACTGCGACTTTTGAAGAAATGCTGCAGACCATCGAGAAGCTGCTGGTGGAACGCAAGTTTTGTAAAAAAGGCGACTTGGCGATTATCACAGTCGGTTTACCACTCGAACCTCGCACGTCGTCGAGCACCATGCACGTGCTCGAGGTCGGCCGGTAGTTTTGTTCGACGCGCATTGTTTATGTCGTGCGAGGAGGGGGACTCGAACCCCCATGGTTTTACCCGCTAGCACCTCAAGCTAGTGCGTCTACCAAGTTCCGCCATCCTCGCGGCGAGCGAGTCTTATAGTCAGAGCATGGATTGAAGTCAAATCAAGCTCAGGACTTTGCGCGCATGCGTAAAAGGCGGGCGGGATTGCCGGCGACGATGGCAAAGGGTGAAACGTTTTTTGTGACCACCGCGCCGGCGCCGACTTGCGCTCCTTTGCCAACTGTGACGCCGGGCAAAATGGTGGCATTGATGCCGATGTCGCAACCGTCCTCGAGCACCACCGGCCTGACGTCGATGGCGCCCGCCATGATCGGGCGTGCACGGCCGGGATCTTGATGAACCGATGTCAGAATGCAGACGTGCGGCCCGACGCCGACATCACAGCCGATGCTGATGCCGCCAGCCGAATGTAAAAACACTCCCTGCCCAATCCAGGAGCGGGCGCCAATCATCAACTGGTTCTTGTAATACGCCTTCAGCATGGCGTTGTGGCCGATGTAGACTCCTTCGTCGAGAAACACGTTTTCGGGATGAAAGATCAGCGCGCCGGGCTCGATCACCACGGAGTCGGGACAACGGCCAAGTGCGTGACGCGAACATTGGCCACTGCCGTGTGACCCGCGTCCTTTTCTCCCGCTGGCAGGGCTTTCTTGCCCGATCGCCTGGTCGAGCAGAAAAACCACCTCTTGCGCTACCGATCGGTACTCTTTGGCAGCGCGCGCTTGCAGCTGGCGATGCAGCCGATCGGGCAACGACTTGATGTTGAGGATGGCCATGTCCTCCATTTTACCTCCATAATGGAGGACACGCAATCCTAGCGCTTCTCGTCCTTCGACGGGCTCAGAATGATCGGCTGAGTTTTTTCAAATACCAATTCGGCAGCATCGATCAAGAGCGGACCAGGATCGTCGAGCAGTTCGATCGGAATCTCGATCACATGGCGGGTTCGGCAAGCGGGCAGCTTATCGAACCCAGCGATCTGGCATAGGCGATCTGCTTCTCCGCTCCGGGTGACAATCACCTCCGGAGCGAGCGCCAGCACCTGCTCCTTGGAGTACTCTGGCCAATTGGCATAGCGCTCGGCGGCGGCGTCCTCGAGACCCCCGTGCTCGAGCAGGTCGTGATAGCTAGTGCCAGTGGTACCTCCAAACAGACGCGCGCCATAGCTACTCAGATAGATCGCTTGCCGCCTCGGCGTACCCGCAGGCAGATTGGCGTAACCAAGCCGCCGAAGGCGTCGCTTGAGCGATCGCTTCAGCGCTTCACCGCGCTCGGGATGACCCACCAGCGTTGCCACCGTTTGAATATTCGCAAACAGACTCTTCAGCCCACGCATTTCACCGAGGTCGAACACCTCCACGCCACTTGCGCGCAGCCGCGAAACAAACGCCGGCGCGCCAAAATCGTTGATGAGCACCAGATCAGGCTTGAGCGCCAAGATCGATTCGACATCCTCGAGCCGGCGAATGGTTTGTTTGCCCGAGTAGAGATAGGACGAAGGTAATTTCTGCGTCGAGTAATCGCTGAAGGCGATGACGCGGCCGGGCTCGCAAAGCGCGAGCAGCAGTGGATCGGCGAGCGCGCTGGCCGACGCAATCCGCGAAAACTCCCGCAGCTTGACGGTGTGGTAAGTGGCATCGGTGAGTTCGTGAGTCGGCGTCAGGGCCGCGGCGCGGTCGGTCACACCGCCACTTCTGTCGCGAACCGCGCGTGTACTCATTCCGATCGAGAGCGCCAAAGCCAGCGCTGCACCGCCCAAGTTAAGCCAGGTCACGCGATTCATGAAATCGCTCGCGGCAAGGCGTGAAAACCATGACCGTCTGCAAGCAATTTAACGCCGTACACTGGGCCAATCACGTTGTCGCAAACCACCTCAGCGGTGCGACCGAGGGCGACCCTACGTCCTTGGTGCAAGAGCAGCGCCCGATCGGTAAAACGCAATGCTTCGCCAAGATGGTGCAGCACCAGGACGACGGCGTGACCTTGGCTCGCCAGCGTTCGCAGCGTATCAAACAGCGCCAGCGACTGTCCGATGTCGAGCGAAGAGCTCGGCTCGTCCAGAACGATCAGTCGCGCCTCGGTGGCAAGCGCCCGCGCCAGCACCACCCGTCGTCGCTCGCCGTACGACAGCTCGGTGTAGGGTCGGTCGGCAAAGCGCGCCGTGTCGGTGGCGACAAGCGCGCGCTGCACCGCAGCCTCGTCGCTCGGCGACAGTCCACCAAAACCGTTGCGAAAACAAAAACGGCCTTGGCGCACGACATCGATCGCGGCCATCGGCGCATCCAGTCGAGAAATCTGCGGCACATAGGCGATGAGCGGCGCTCGCTGTCGTGGTGAAAGTAAGCGCAGCGGTTTTTCCTGCAGCAAGATTTCGCCTGCGAAAGAGTGAAATCCGGCGATGGTTTCAAGCAGGGTGGTCTTGCCGGCGCCGTTCGGCCCAATCAGGGCTACCAATTCACCATATTCGACCGCAAACGAGATCTGCTGCAGCACCCGCCGTTTTCCACGCTCAACTTGCACCTCTCGCACATCGAGCGCCTTAGCCACGGTGGAGCTCGCGTCCCGATCGATAGAGCAAAAGCAGAAACACCGGCGCACCGATGAGACCAGTAATGACCCCGATCGGAATTTCGCTACGCGAGGGCAGCGCTCGGGAAAGTAGATCGCAGAGCACAACAAATGTGCCGCCGGCGATCGCCACGACTACGACGACGTGGCGATTGAGAACGCCGACAAATGGACGCATCGCGTGCGGAATAATCAGACCGACAAAGCCGATGTTGCCGCCGAGAGAAACCGCAGCCGCAGTCATAAAGCCAACCCACACCACGCACCAGCGCCGGGCCTCCTTGACATCAAGGCCGAGCGATCGGGCTTCGTCTTCACCGGTGAGCAAAAGATCGAGTGGACCGCTCCAAAATCGCGCCGCTAGTATTCCGGCGACGATGAGCGGGAACGCCAACAACAGCTGTTGCACCTCGATACCGCCGAGCCCGCCAAGCGAAAACGAAACCAGGGCGCGCCCGACCTCCCAGGATTCTTGACCGAGGCTCAGCAGAAAACCACCCGTGCTCAAAAACAGCGACGACAGCGTAAAACCCGTCAGCAGTACGATCAGCATACTCTGACGGTGTTCGGTCACCGCCAAGACGATAAACAGCGCCACCAGCGCGCCGCCGAGGCAGCCGAGCGGCACCGCCAGCTCGGGCACAAGATGCGGCAACCACCCCGGCAGAAAATGCAAGGCAAGCAGCACCGCTTGGCCACCCAGACTGGCGCCAGCGGTGCTGCCTAGAATCGAGGGGTCCACCAGTGGGTTGCGAAACAGCGCTTGCACCACCGCACCACTGCAGGCAAGCGCTGCTCCGGTCAAGAACGCCGCCGCTACGCGCGCCGCCCGCAACCGCAGCAGCGTGTCGCGCAGGCCCGGATCGGCAAGCGATCCGTGCCCGACGACCACGCCTGCAGCCAGTGCCACCAGTGCAACGGCTGTAAGTACAATGTAAGTACGCTGCCGCAGCTAGTACCAACCCATCTCACGCGGTGCTAGACCACGCCCACTGGAAGCAAAGCCCTTGAGCTCCTGGGGCATGCCGGAGGTGATTTGAAAAACATGCACCAGTGGTTTGGTCAACGAGGCATCGGTAATGTAGATCTGACCGCGGACAAGATCGATTGCGGTGCGGCCGAGCACGAAGCCATTGTCCGCTGTCAGCACTTTGGTGGAGGTCTTAGTAGAAAGGTCATAACTCCACAGAGTGTCAAAAAGTGGACCACCGTAATCGCCAAAAGCGACGGAAAATACCTGATTATTCGTCACGCTGACCGAGAAATTCGACAGGGGATGATCGCTCACCTGCGTCGGGATCACCAACTTGCCGACTTGGGGAGCAGCGCCACCGAGATCAACCGTCACGATACTGGACTCCGCGACATGATTGGGGTTGTTATAGTCGCCATTGCAAGCGACATACAGTGTCTTGGACGCTGGG
>JAHFDU010000106.1:8745-11132 GCA_023248835.1 Myxococcales bacterium
GTCGAGGCTAAAGCAGTTCTTGTACGGTGAAAAATCCAAAGTGGTGGTTACGGTGTCGGTGCTGGCGTCGATCACCGCTAGCTTGCCGGTGCCGGAAACCGAGAAATCAGCGTTGGCGTTCACCAGCGTTACATAGACTTTGCCGTCGATGAGCAGTCCGCGAGCGGGGTGAGCCGACATCGCCACCCCGTTGACGGTGGAAGCGTAGGCATGCAGATCGATGCGTCCAGTGATTTTCATCGCGGTACGATCGACAATCAAGATGTCATCGCCCTGGTCGAGGCTCCCCATCGGCATGGGGTTCCACTGGTGGCGCGTGACATATAGTTTCTGCTCAGATACACCGATTGCGTCTTGTGGATTGGCGTCGAAACCGGTGCCAATAGCCAATTGCGCTAGCGGCGCACATTTTGCGGGATCGGCACCTTTGAGGTCTACCCAAGTGAGGGTTGCGTTCTTGTGATCGATCAGCACCAGCTCATTTCCAGGGAGCGGCTGCGAGGGCAACCCCACGTCTCCAGAGAGCGCCAGCGACAGCAACGGCTCAACGCTGCCCGAGTGAAGGCAGTCGCTCTTGGTCACAGTCCCGGAAGTAGGGTCCACAAGCGAAAGACTGCTCGACACGTAGTCGCTATTGATCACCGCCAGCCCAACCGGCATCGGGCCGACCGGCGGCGCGGCATCGGATGCGGTACTAGCATCGTCTCCGGTTCCGGGCGGCGCGGCATCATTGCTCACCGGAGGCCCACCGTCCTGTTGCGTAACCACCAGTGTTCCGCTTTGACAGGCAGAAACCAACCCTAACAAAACAAGACTCTTTTTCATTGTTCCTTCTCCTTTTCGGTTTTGACACGAAGTGAAACAAAAAATGCCCGCGAGGGCAGTGGAAATCCGGCAACATCAAAGACTCGCGCGTCGGTCAGATTCTGCGCCGACGCAATCACCTGCAACCGCCTCTGCAAGGCGTCGGCGTAGACCCCAGCGCCGAGCAGAAAGCGCGCCGGCAGTTTCGCAAAGTTGGCGGGATCAACGTAGTCCTCGTCGGTGAAATCGAATTCCAAATAGGCGCCGGCGGTGATCTGCTTGCCAAGTCGAAGGTTGTGTACTTCCGGTCGCGCGTAAAGATGAAAGCGCGGCCTCAGTGGCAACTGCGGCCCGAGCCTGCCAATGCTGGTGTCGCTGACATCGCGTGCATCGGTAAAGGTCGCTTGTGCGAGCAGCCGTGCGAATCGCGTCATCTCCAACTGCAACGCCAGTTCGACGCCGAGCACGCGGGCACGACCGAGGTTCAGCGCGCGAGCGCGGCCATTGGCCACCTCTTGAAATTGGATGAGGTTGTCGACGAACGAGGCAAACAGTGTCGGCTCAACCACCACAGCAAACCACGACTTGCGTAGGCGAATCGTCCCACCGAGATCGGCGTTGTAGCCGGCCTCGGGCTCGAGCTTGGTGTTGCCGAGGAGAAATCCGCTGTTGCCATAAAGTTCGCTCGATGACGGCAATCGCTCATACCGCGCTACGTTGGCGCGCAAAGTAAGCCAGGCGGTCGCCTCCTCGACGAATGCCAAACGCCCGAGCGGCAGCGCTTGCAGCAGAGCCGCAGAGTCGGCGGTCACGGCACCATTTCTCGCCACGTCGATGCGCGCGTCGCGCGAAACTTCAAGCCGCAGCGACGGAATGACATGCAGACGCAAACGCGCCCACCAAAAATCGACTTCCGCGCCGGTACCGACAAACAACCGTGTTGCGATCGGTGCTTGGGGCGGCGTTTTGAAAGCGTCGCGCGGCGCAATCTGTTCGTAACGCAGTTCGACCACTCCCGCCAAACGAACAAACCAGGCCAGGCGACGAGAAAAATGAAAATTGCTGCCAAAGCTGTCGCTGCGATCGCGGGTCAGCGTCGGCAAAATCGAAATCTCGCTAAACGCGTCGCGGAAACGCTGCTGCTCGAAACTATAATAAAAATGAAGGTGCAATTTGCTTGTAGGGCCGAGATCGCTCGAAGAGTCGTAGGCAACCGAAGTGATGGCGCGACCGACTTCGAGCGTAGTAAAACGCGTCTGCCGGGTGCCGAAGCCGGGCAATCCCTGGCTGCGAAAAAACCCGAGCGCGCTGACGCTCAGCTTGCGGCCGGCAGGGAGTGAAACCGTCGCTCGCACTGTGCCGTCGCCCTGCAAAAGCGCATTGTTTTGGCGGCTGAGATCGCGATCGTCGCTGGGATCAAATGCAGTGCCATTGTCGGATCGAAAACTGTAATCGCCGCGGGACGAAAGTAGGTGCGCACCCGCGTAGACGCTTGCCTGCCGAGTGGAAACCGAGACACCGCCGCCGCCAAAACTGGTGCCAAACGATCCGCCGCCGACTTCCGCTTGTGCGCCCGTATTGCG
>JAHFDU010000414.1 GCA_023248835.1 Myxococcales bacterium
GCGATTCGCACCACCTTGCTGTTTATGCGGCCGGACAATCCGCCGCGCTCGCTGCTCATCACCTCGGCCGGGCCGCAAGAGGGCAAGACCACCTCCGCGATCACGCTGGCGATCATCATGGCGCAATCGGGATTGCGGGTGCTGCTGGTCGACACCGACATGCGGCGGCCGCGCCTACACAAAGCGTTCGGCATTCCGTCGACGCCGGATGGACTTTCCAAGCTCATCGTCGGCGGCTGCGAAATTGCCGACGTGGTGCGCGAAACCGGAGTGCCCAACCTCTTCCTGGTACCCTGCGGCGCCACTCCGCCCAATCCGGCTGAGCTGTTGCATGCTGATCGGTTCAAGAGCCTGGTGGCAGAACTTTCGCGCACCTACGATCGAGTGATTTTCGATTCGCCGCCAGTCGGCGCGGTGACCGATGCTTCGATCCTGTCGCGCTTGACCTCGGGGACCGTGTTGGTAGCCAAGGGCGGCCGCACTTCCAAAGAGGCGCTGCTGCGCGCGGCGCGACTGCTGTCCGACGGGCGGATCAATCTGCTCGGTTGCATCCTCAACGATCTCGACCTGTCCAAACGCGGCAGTTACGGCTACTACTACTACTACTCGCGTTACGGTCAGTACTATCGCGATTCGGACGACGAGGGCTCGGGCACGCCACGCGAGTCGGTCAGCTGACAGTGAATGATCTTGTTATCGCTGGTCGGCTGATCGGGCCGGGCCATCCCTGTTTCATCATTGCCGAAGCTGGCGTCAACCATAATGGCGACGTCGCGCTCGGATTGAAGCTCATCGATGCCGCCCATACCGCGCACGCCGATGCGGTCAAGTTTCAGACCTTCTCTCCGCAAGCGTTGGCGGCGGAACAGGCGCCCAAAGCGGAATACCAAAAGCAATCGGAACCGGCCGGACAAAGCGAAAGCCAACTCGCCATGCTCGAGCGATTAGCGCTCAGCCCGGAGGCGCATCGTCAGCTCAAGGCCCACGCCGAGGCCAAAGGAATCCTGTTTTTGTCGAGTCCGTTTGATCGCGAGTCGGCCGATTTCTTGGTCGAGCTCGACACCGCGGCGCTGAAAATTCCCTCGGGCGAGGTCACCAATTTGCCATTTTTGCGCTATTTGGCACAAAAACATTTGCCGCTTTTGATGTCGACCGGAATGTGCACGCTCGACGAGGTCGCACAAGCGGTGAGCGCAATTCGGCAGGCCGGCAATCCGCCGCTTGGGCTTTTCCATTGCGTCTCGAGTTATCCGGCGCGTGCCGCCGACGCCAATTTGCGCTGTATGCAGACTTTGCGCGAAGCCTTTTCAGTACCGGTGGGCTGGAGCGATCACACCCTCGGGATTGAGCTTGGCGTCGCCTCAGCCGCGCTCGGCGGCAATCTCATCGAAAAGCATCTCACCCTCGATCGCAACCTGGCGGGGCCCGATCACCGCGCCTCGCTCGAGCCGAAAGAATTTGCCGATTTGGTGACGGCGGTGCGCAGCGTCGAGAGTGCACTCGGCGACGGCAAAAAAGCGCCGGTGGCGGCCGAACTCGAGATTGCGCAGGTGGCGCGCAAAAGTTTGTTTTGGAAAACTTCACTTCCCGCTGGCAGCGAAATCCGCGCCGAGCACCTGGCCGCCTTGCGGCCGGGCACGGGCTTGTCGCCCGCACTCGAGACCGAATTTGTCGGCAAGAAAACTGCACGCGCCGTCCGCGCCGGTGATAAAATAAGCAAGACGGACATTTAAATGAGCAGCATTCCTCGGCGCGTGATAGCGCGGCTTGACATCAAAGGGCCGAACCTGGTCAAAGGCATTCACCTCGAGGGATTGCGGGTGATGGGCGATCCGGGCGAACACGCGACCCGCTACTACGAGGGGGGTGCCGACGAACTTATCTACATCGACATTGTCGCCAGTTTATACGAACGCAACAACCTGACCGAAGTGGTCGAGAAAACTGCGGCCCACTTGTTTGTCCCGCTCACCGTCGGTGGCGGCATTCGCAAGATTGACGACATCACCCAGCTGTTGCGCGTCGGTGCCGACAAAGTCGCGATCAATACTGCGGCGATTCGCAATCCCGATCTGATTCGCGAAGCCAGCCGCACTTTTGGATCGCAATGCATCGTGGTTTCGATCGAAGCCAAGCGACGCCCGGGCAACAATGGCTGGGAGGCGTATACCGACAACGGCCGGGAAAAAACCGGGCTCGATGTTATAGAATGGTCCAAACGCGCGGTCGAGCTCGGCGCCGGCGAGCTGCTCATCACCTCGGTCGACAAAGAGGGCACCAAAAAGGGATTCGATCTCGAGCTCGTCGAGAAATTGGCGGCGCTGCCGATTCCGGTGATCGCTTGTGGCGGCGCCGGTAGTATCGATCACGTCTATCAAGCGATCGAAAAAGGCGCCGACGCCGTCGCGGTGGCGAGCCTGTTGCACTACAAAATGGAGACCGTGTCGTCGCTCAAGACCGGCCTGCGCAACCGCGGCATCGATGTGCGAGTATGAGCAGAGTCACGGTTATCGACTATGGCATCGGCAATCTACACAGCGTGCTCAAGGCGCTGCAGCATCTCGGCGCCACCGTCGAACTGACCGGTTCGCCGCAGCGCGTCGCCGCCGCCGATCATTTGGTGCTGCCCGGTGTCGGCGCCTTCTCCGACGGCATGAAGGGGCTCACCACGCGTGGATTGGTGGAGCCGATCGCTCGCGTCTGCGAAGCGGGGCGCCCGTTTTTGGGAATTTGTCTCGGCATGCAGATGCTGCTTTCCGAAAGCGACGAATTCGGCAAGCACGCGGGCCTCGGCTTGATTTCCGGTCGCGTCGTCGCCATCGACGCGCAGGGAATGAAAGTGCCGCACGTCGGCTGGAACCACATCGCGCCGCCCGCCGGCGGCGAATGGAAACACACCGCGCTCGACGGCACCGCGCCCGGCACCATGTTCTATTTTGTTCACTCTTTTGTTGCGGCGCCGAGCGATCCCAAGCATCGCCTCGCTGAAACTCCATTTGGCAATCAGAAACTGTG
>JAHFDU010000107.1 GCA_023248835.1 Myxococcales bacterium
ATCGACTTATTGCCGACAATTGCCGACGTACTTGGGGTCAAGATCCCGGCAGCGGTGCAGGGCGAATCACTGCTTCCGTTGGCGCAGGGACTGGGCGCTGGTTATGCGCGACCGGCGATCGGCAGCCAATACGAACTTGCGCACAGCATGCGGCTATCGCACTACAAACTTTGGGTCGGAGGCTCCGGCGACACCCGCTTTTTCGACGTTGCAAACGATGCCGCCGAGGCACATGAACTATCGACCGAGCGACCGATCGAGCGCCGCTTTGTCACCGATGCGCTTTCGCTGTGGATGGCCTACCAATCGCGGTGGAAAAAATCACGCTGGGGAGTGGCGTCGAACCAAACATCTCAATTCGCCAGTGATCTCGAATCTGAAAAGTGGTAGAGATCGCCGCCATGCAAAAGTACGTGAAGTTCTTTACGTTTGTTTTGTTTCTTTTCTCACTCAACCAAGCGTTCGCCTATCCGGTCACCTGCGTTGTCGATGGCGACTGCACCGAGCTGCCCGGAACCTGTTATCGCGGCTTTTGCGTTTGCAAGGTGAGCGAGCCGGCCAATCTCTGCTCGAGCGATCCGGACTGCAACTACGCCGGCGGCTACTGCACCGACAGCAATCTGTGTTTCTGTTTCACTGCCGAACACGTCGACGAAATTTCTCCCAAACCGCCGTTCGATGGCGGCACGACGCCGGACAGCAGCCAGCCACGAGACGGCGCCGTACTTGCCGACAGCGCTTCTTCGAGTGACGACGCGGGAACAAATGACAGCGGCCTGACATTCCCGGCCGACGCCGCACCGATTCAGATGACTGCTCAGCCCTCAACCGCTGGCGGCAGCAGTGGTTGCAGCTTTTTGCCCGCACCGGTACCGATGAGCACCATCGTGCTGCTCGCCAGCTTCCTCACGCTGTTCCGTAGCAAAAATCGTAGATGATTCCAGCCTCGTTCTAGTTGGCTACGCCAGTCCTGGGGCCGGAGAAGGTCGACGGGACATTCACGGTGTCGACTCGCCAATTCCAGGTGCCACCGGTGAGCAAGTCAGATTGGTAGTCGACCTGTGTTTTGGTTTTCGATAGGTCGAGAAGCACGCCCTTTCCATGTTCTGCTGCGAGATCGAGATGGAGCGCCCCGATGCGATCGGTGAAGGCAGCTGAAACCAGGCCGATCGCACCGGTGCAGAGCGCCATCCCCTCCGACGGTAGAACGAAACCGCCGAGGTAGTCTGAAATATCTTGTCCTAGGGTGGCGCAGGGATAGAGATTCTGGATCGCGCCACGGAGATCGGTTGCGCCACCAAACTGCGAAAAAAGCAGCGGTCCCAACCCTTTCAATAGGAGCTCACCGATCGGCAGAGTCATCGCTGCCGCACCGACGGCGAGATCAGCATCCGCAATCGGGCGATTGGCATGTGGCACCACCGTCCCTGTCGTGGTTGCGGACGCCGCCGACAACGCCGGCCCGGGTAACGGTACTGTGGTCCGATTGCCGAAGAGGATCCAATCCACGCCGGTCACCTGTTCTTCGATACGCGTCGTTCCACTCACCGTCGGCGCATGAACCGTCATGTCGATCCGCAAGTCAACTTTCGATGCGATCTCGGTGATGCCTTGGATGATCGCAGCCAGCTGATTGGCGATCGGTACGTTGGCATAGAGGTGGTCGCGAATGATTCCATCGATCACCACCGCGATGCCGTCGACGACAAATCCGGGCAGCTGACGAAATACAGTTCCAAGCGATCCGAGCGAGTTCTTGATCAAGTTGCACAGAGCGGCGCCGGGCCGATCATGCAGCTCACCGAGCGCCCCCAGCGCCGGAGAGACCAGGCCGGGCAACACCCCGTTCTGAGTAAAGTCGAGCGGCACCACCACCGAATACACCCCAGCATAACTGGCCACCCGGTCTGGAGTCTTTGGCGCATCATCAGGTGGCTCTCCCGGTATGGGAGAAGGATTCGCCGCGCGGACAGTGGCGCCACTGTCCGCAGTGTCGGGCCGCGGCAACTCCCCGGGCACCGACTGCGTGGTCGCCGCATCGCACCCGAACATCATGGTCACGCCGAGAGCGAAGAAAAAAAGAAGTGAGTTCATGGCCCTGCCTCCTTGGTTGAAATTGGCAATCGCGACAATTGCATCGTCGGTGCCAATCTAGAATCCAAAGGAAACAGCGACTTACAGCGGAGGCAGCGTCCGGCATCCGGACACTGTCCGGTATCCGGACATCACTGCGGAGCGACTTTGAAAGAATCCTTTTGCATGCCGCTCGATTGATCGTAGGCGGTGACGTAAATCAAGTTGTCGACGCCCTGCTCGATCGTGATGTAGCCCCACCAGCTCTGTGGCGCATTGTCAAGCGGTGCGCCGCCGCAACCGACGATCAGCACGCGCGAGTTAGAGCGATCATGTCGGTACTCGTGGGTGTGACCGGTAATGAAAAGCGTATATTTGTGACTCTCCACTAGGCTGACGATCTCGGCAAAGGCTCGGTCGTCGTGGTTGTCGACGGGATGGTGCTTGACCACAAAAGTATATTTGGCCCGCCTGTCGGCATCTCCAAGTTGTGTTGTCAACCAGGTCCGTTCGTGCGCGTCCCAAACATCATCGGCGACGATCAAAAACACCGCGAGGCCGGATTGGGTCTGCACGTCAAAACGGTAATACGGCAGGGACGAAACCGGCGCCAGCGCCTCCATGAATGCGGTGTAGTTGGCGTTGCTGCCGACTGCGTCGATCGAGCACAGGCCGTTCTTGTCGCCGCCGGAGCATTCGTGGTTTCCCATGGTCATGAACACGGTCTTGCCGAGAAGCTTGGCGGCGTCGACATACAGTCCCATCTGCGCGCGTGCGGCATCGAACGAAGCCCGCCGATTGCCAACCACAAACATGTGATCGCCAGCGTCGACGGCAAACTGCACGCCCTTGTCTTTCATGCCCGAGAAAATGCTCTTGATCACCGTCGACGGATACGGTCCTGGCGTCGAGCCATTTAGATCGGGTCGAGTGTCTCCGGTCACTGCAAAGAACAAGCGATCGACAGTGCCGCCGGTCGCCCCCACCGGGCCGCCAACTGGAATACCCCCTTGGCCCGGCCCCATGTCCACACTGGTAGATCCACCGTCGGTCTGTGGCTTTCCCGGCTTGCTATCCGGACAGGCAAAGCCATCCGGCCAACAGGAGGAGAACTGCGCGCCGCTGATGCTCAGCACGGTCTGGCAGCTGAAACCGGATCCGCAGCTGGTGTCTTCAGTGCAAGGCGCGCCGCAAGTAAGGTTGCCATTCTTGTCGCGAAAACACGGACCGCCTTTGCAGTCGCTGTCGCTGCTACAGGATTGGCAAAGTAGACCGTTCTGCGGATCATTGGTCGTGATGGGTGAATGGCACCCCAACAGACAAACCGACAAAAAAACCGACGCTTGCCAGAAAATTGGCCGCATTTTTAGGATTTATGTCAAAAGACAGCAAAACCTTCAAATGGGAAATGCACCTAAGCCAAAAAAATTCGAAGTCAGCGCCCGCCAGGCGGGCCAAACACTGGCGTCCGAGCTCCGTCGTCTGCTCGAGTTGCCGTGGTCGCAAGCCCGCAAACTGTGCGAGGACGGACGAGTACGCGTCGACGGCCAAACCGAGCGCGACCCGGCGCGCCGAATGCGGCGGGGCGAATGCGTCGAGGTCGGCACCCGATCGGAAGCCGTGGCCGCAGAGCGAGTGGCGCTGGTCTATGAGGATGTTCATGTCGTGGTACTCGACAAGCCAGCTGGGATTTCCAGCGTTCCGTACGAGAAACGGGAGCGCGGCACCGCGATGGATTTGGTGCGACAGATCTGGCGAGCGGCCGGTCGCCCGGCCACCCTACAGCCGCTCTACGTCGTGCACCGGATTGATAAGGAGACTTCGGGGCTGCTGGCGTTCGCTAAGACCAAGCTCGGTGAGCGCGGTTTGCAGAACCTGTTTCGCGCCCACGATGTGCTGCGCAGTTACATTTGTGTCGCGCACGGAAAAGTCAACGACCGCAGAATTGAGACCCGACTGTGCACCGATCGCGGCGATGGCTTGCGTGGCTCGACCTGGCACAAGGGCCAGGGCAAACGCGCCGTCACTCACGTGCGCGCGGTCAAACCGCTCGGAGAGGCAACGCTGTGCGAAGTGCGACTTGAGACCGGCAAGACCCACCAGATTCGCATTCACCTAGCGGAATCGGGCCATCCGCTGGTGGGAGAAAAAGTCTACATTCGAGATTTTTTGCGCGCCAAACACACGCCATTGCCGTCGCAGCGTCTGCTGCTGCATGCGGCGACACTCGGTTTCGTCCATCCGGTGTCGGGAAAAAAGTTGCACTTCGAATCGCCGTTGCCGCCCGACTTTATTTTGCCAGCACCTCCACCAGCGCGGTCAGAAATTTCACCCCGAGCGGCAGCGACGAAGCCGGTACCGCCTCATCGGCCGCATGGGCGCCGCGGGTGAGCTCGTCCGGTTTGGCCAGCATATCAATGCCGTAGGCCGCCACTCCAACTTTCCGCAAGAAGCGCGAATCGGAAGCTCCGGTGCCGACGTAGGGATAGACCACCACCTGTTTGCCGAACAGGGCATGGCTGACCTCGGCAATCGCTCGCGGCACCAACCCCTCGGCTGGGACCGCCGGCCCTTCGCCGAAATCGCGCACCCGCGAAAGCTCGACACCAGTTCCGGCCAGCGCCTGACCAAGTTTGGCTTCGGTGTCGGCGACGGTATCGGGCGGTAGTACGCGACAGTTGACCGTCGCTTCGGCGTAGCTTGGCAGCGAGTTTTCGCGGGTACCGCCGTGCACTAAAGTGGCGACGCAAGTGGTACGAATCAGCGCGCGCAAGAACGTGTGACTTTGTAGCACCGCCACCGCGGCTGCAGGCGGCTCGCCGGTTTTCGCCGAATTGGCAAGCGCCAAGAGCGCATCGCGATAGGGCGCATCATATGTCGGCGCCACCGCGCGCAGGTTGCCACGCACGGTGTCGGACAGACGCGGCGGGAAATGCAAAGCCTCGATCCGATCGAGCGCCCGCGCCAGTCGATAGATGGCATTGTCGTCGTTCGGCACCGACGAGTGGCCGCCCATCCCACGCGCGCTCAGGCGAAAATCCTGATAACTCTTTTCTGCCGGTTGAAAACCCACCGCTATCACCTTGCCCTGTTCGTCGAGGCGAATCCGCCCGCCCTCATTCAACGCAATTTCGGCGTCGAGAAATCCGGGCTGCTTGTCGGCGATCATCTTGCGCATGGCTCCGCCACCAGATTCCTCGTCGGAGGTAAGCACCAAGAGGAGGTCGCGATCAAGCGCAACGCGGCGCTGTTTCATGTCGATAAAAACCGCGGTGGCAATCGCCGCCCAGCCTTTGTCGTCGCTGACCCCGCGACCGTAGAGCCAGCCGCCTTTTTCGGTCAAAGCAAA
Organism: Myxococcales bacterium; assembly: GCA_023248835.1. Classification (GTDB taxonomy): domain Bacteria; phylum Myxococcota_A; class Polyangia; order Palsa-1104; family Palsa-1104; genus JAHFDU01. Next base: position 5,423 of record JAHFDU010000107.1, read on the forward strand.
CGGCGGCACGCTCCAAGTTTGTTCTGCCACCCCGACGACGTCGAGATGAGCCATGAGCAGGAGCGGCCGCTTTTTGCCGTTGCCTCGCAGCCGCGCGATCACCGAGCCGCGCCCGGGAGAAAAGGGAACGATTTGATACGCGATCCCGGCGCGCTTGAGTTCGGTCGCGACAATATCGACCGCGGCCAATTCGTTGCCCGGCGGGTTGCTGGTGTCGACTGACATCAGCTGCTCGAGAAGGTGACGAGCATCGCTCGGAACATCGGCGTCGACGGTTACCGATAACCCCAGTACTGAAAGCAGCAAGACATGAAAATGCAGTCGCGAAAGCATGGAGCAACTTTACGCGTTTTTTTGCCTAGGGAGGCCTGTCTTTTTTCCGGCCGATTTGCGTTTTTTGCTTGCAGTCGAGGTTTTCCCTGTGCTACGCCCCACCCGTCAGCCAGGCATAACGGAAAAACGAAAAGGGGCCCAGAACAATGAAAAAGATCATTTTAGGCATGGCAACGATTGGTTTGATGGCGTGTACCAGCGGCAATGGCAAGAATCCAAATCCGATGGGTGACAAACAGGACATGGGCACTCCGGATTTGACTCCACCGAATACGACTCCTCCGGACATGACTGAGCCCCCCCCGGTTGATCCCTGCGCCGACGGCTTTCAGCCGGATCCGATGGCCGCGGACGCGTGCAACACCTGCTGGAGCGGCGCGCAGACCAAGGCCTCCTGCGGTCCCTGCGTAGCTGCCAACGCAGCTTGCAACAAGAACAAAGATTGCAAGGCCTACCAGAACTGCCTCAACAACGCTTCGAGCGAGGCCGACACCAAGGCCTGCCGCGCCAGCGCCAAAGGGATGGCAATCACCATGCACAACCTGGTTAGCACCTGCTTGGTGGACGCCTGCCGCGACATTTGCGGCTACGTCGATGACGCTTGCTATCAGTGCCTCCAGGGCGACGACTCGGCCAACTGCATGACGCTCGACACCAGCTGCCAGGCCAAGCCTAGCTGCAAGACCTCAGAGGATTGCTTTGACGGTTGCGCGCGCAGCGACGACGCCTGCTTCGGCGGCTGCCAAATGTCGATCGATCCGGACTACACCACCCTGGCCGCCTGCCTCCAGGACCAGTGCATTGTGCGCAATGGCCCCTGCGCTAGCCAGCTCGCCACCTACGCTTGCACCACTTGCGAAAACGCCGACTTTGCCGGCAAAGATGCAATGATGGCCTGCTCTTCGCAAATCAAGCTGTGCCAAATGGATACCGATTGCAAGAAGCTGTACGAGTGCGCATCAGCTTGCAACACCCGCGCTTGCAAGAACGACTGCGTCGCCACCGCCCAAATGGCGAACATTCCGCAAGCGTCAGCCAAGAAATATGATGCCATCAACACCTGCGCGAGGACCAAGTGCTCCATGGCTTGCAAAGTGCCAAACTAAAAAAGCAACAACACCGTTTCTTCATGTAGCTTAACGGCCTCGCTGGGCTCGAGAAACCAGTGAGGCCGTTTTTTTGATCCTGAGCGAAGCCGCGAAGGACCGTTTTTTTGAGAAACACCCGGTCCATCCTGAGCGAAGTCGAAGGAGGCCGTTTTTTTCCTTGCGGCCAATCTTCCGATCATGCTATGCGCCTGCGCGGCGTCTAATAACAAATGCAAATGGAAGGGCTTGCGGCATGAAAAAGACTATTCTTGGTTTGGCGGCCTGTACGTTGATCGCTTGTACTTCAAAACCAATTACTGGCCAGTCGGGCGGCCCCGACATGAATCCTGTGGCTCGGCCGGACGGGCCAGCAGCAGATATGGGCGCAGACGCAGACCCCGCCCCGATCGACACTACGTTCGTGGTGCCGGACGACTGCGATCAGTGCAACTCCGACGCGCAAGATGTCGACAAGTTCGGCCCTTGCGCCACGGCAACCGCGGCCTGGTTCAAGGACGCGGAGTGCCAGGAATACGAAGCCTGCGTGATGGCTGCCACCACCGGTGCCGACCAAAAGCGCTGCCGAGCAGCGTTTCCGAAAGCCTCGCAAATGATTTCGGACGCGGTCGACCTCTGTCTCAATGAGACTTGCCGAGACAGTTGCATGGACGTGAGCGCGCCCTGCGAACAGTGCCTGCTCGCCGACGACACCGCAAACTGCAAAGCGCTTGCCGACACCTGCGATCAGAAAATGAGCTGCAAAACCACTGAGGACTGCTTCGACGCTTGCGACCTCGAATCCGACACCACCACCGCCTGCAATAACACGTGTGAAATGACCAGAGACCCCGGCTACACCGAGCTCGAAGCTTGCCAGCAGGACCAATGCTTAAGCGTGTGTGCGGCCGATGGCTACACCAGCTACGCTTGCGATCAATGCCGCGAGATCGCATGGGAGGGCAAGGATGTTGCCAAAGCCTGCGCCACCAAGATCGCCGCCTGCGCCGGTGACATGTACTGCAAGACCTACTATGACTGTCTTGCGGGCTGCCATTCGAATCGTTGCTCGAACCAGTGCGACACCGATTTTGACGCCATCGTTAACAATGGCGTGGCCCAGAATGTTTACGATGCAGCAGTGAAAAAGTACAACGCGATTCCCAATTGCTCCAAGACTGCCTGCACCACTCAATGCCAATAGCCGTTGACGCGATTGCGTCTGGTAGTTCGTTGTCGTTGTCGTTGTCGTTGTAGTTGTTGACGGCGACGGCGACGGCGACGTGAACGATCTCACCTCAGCCATCACTGTCGCTGGCGCTTCAGCCTAGACAAAGCTCGATCTTTTGGAACAGATCGTCGCCGTCGCCGTCAAGGTCAACGACAACGCGGGATCGATCACGTCAACGGTGATTTCAGCTTAGCCGGCTGAGCATATTTCGATTACACGCACTCCGATCTCGCCTTCGACATCGACCAGTTCGCCGCGGGCGAACAAGCGACCACCCACCGTCAAATCGACCGCACCGCTGAGCGGCCGCCCGACGGGCACTACTGCGCCAGGGGCAAGCTCGACCAGTTCGCGTCCGGCAAGCCTAATGCGAGCCACCTCGCACACCACTTCGATCGGCAGAGAGTCGAGAGTTGAGAGTCGAGAGTCGAGAGCTTCTGAGACCGCCATAGGTGCACCTCCCTGTTCACGCGATGAGAGAAAAGCATTGGTATCAAGCAGTTGAGCGATCCAGACGAGATCTCCGACTCGCAGCCAAACACATGCTGCGGCCTTTTGTTGCCCGGTCAGCACCACGTCGCCAGCGGCCAGCCCTTGTAATTCTGCGCTCGACAGCATCACCCGACCACCCTCTACCACCATCTCCCAAACCATCGAGTGGAGCTGTTGGCGCTTGGACACGGCGAGCGGGCGATAGCCGGAAGGCGAGGCGAGGCGCAGGCTTTCGGGAATTATCAAATGCAGCGAACCGGTGGCCACGGGCGATTCGATGCGTCCGCGCGCCAGCAGGAAACGGCCGTGAAGGTCGTCCAGGTTGCGCCGAAGTTGAACATCGCCGCCGCTCCATGCGCGCACCAAAAACTCGAATGCACCCTGTTCCGCTAAAGTGAGCGGGCGTGGGGCCAGGAGCTCGTCGAGCGACAGTCCCAGGAGCTGGCGGCTGAGCGCGACTGCCAGCACCGCGTCGAACGCCACCCAGGTTCGCCGCACCGGCGCCTCTATGGTGCTAAGCGCACATACCACCGACTGCGGGTGAAAATGATCGGACAGCTGGTGCGCCTCGAGTAAGATCGTCTCCGTCCAACCAAGCGAAAGCGGGCCCCCGAGGACGCGCTCAATCACCTCGCGATGCAGATCGCTGCCGAACGGATCGAATGTCTGCACCCATCGCGCCGCTTCCACCGCAGCTCGACTCACCCGTGGCAGCGCATCAAGCGGAAAGGGCCGCGCCGACTTCACCCGGTAACCCATTTTTGGATTTGCTCGACCAGGCCGAGGCGGATTACAGCGGCGAGCACCAGCCCGGCGTAGACTGCGGCCGCGAGATCGTCGACCATCACGCCCAATCCACCCGCAACTCCGGCATCAAGCTGGCGCACCGGTGGCGGCTTCCAGACATCGAATAGGCGAAACAGCAAAAAGCCGAGCAGCAGCTCAGGCCAGCGAAACGGCCAGCGGACCGCATGCGCGGCGCCCGAGGCGATGCTGCCCAGACCGAGGGTGACAAGGACGCCGGCGACCTCATCGATGACGATACGCTGGTCATCGGACTTGCCGCTCCACTGGCCAAAGCGTTCGGACGCCCAGATACCCACGCCTACGATGCCGGCGGACGCGATCCAGTAAATCGGAACGCCGGCGCGACTCAGCAGCCAAGCCATGCCGACGCCGACCAGCGAGCCGCTGTGGCCCGGTGCGCCCGGCACATAACCTGCCCCACCGGCTGTTGCCAAGAGAGCGACCAGCAGCGGCGGTGCGGCATCAGGGGTTTTCATTCTTTTCAGATGCTGCCACGAATCGAGACCCTTGGCTAAATCCTTGGATTTCGATACAATATAAGCGGCGACTTGTGTCGCCGCTATCGCAAATGGATACCCTGTTCCGATTGTGGCTGTGTATTTTTCTGGGCGCGCTTGGCGTTACGGTAGGTTTTGTTCTGTGCATCACCGGTCCCATCGATCGGCGCCTGGAAGCGAATAGAGAACGGCGGGTCTTAAATGATCGACACCATGCGCGCTCCTGGCTCGCCACCGGCGCCGAGACCGAACAGGAGCGACTTGCGGTACAGGCCGAAGCGCCGGCGCTGCTCAAAGCCGTGCAACAGGCGCACAGCGAGCCCGCAGACGATCCGCACGCGCAGCTTGGCGCCCTGTTGCGCGAGATCGGCGCCAGGCTCGGCGGCGATCTGCTGCTGCTCGACGACAAGGGCCGCCTGCTCGGGCGCTCGGGCCTGCTTGATCCCGCGCTTGCCGAGAAACTCGGCGGCACCCCGTTTCAGCCCACACAAATGGTGGTGATTGGCAACAAGCTCTATCGTCTGACAACGATTGCGCTGGCGGATCACAGCACACTCTTGCACGCTGAAGAATTCAACGTCGCCGCGGCGCGACGGTTGCGCACCGAGCTCGACAGCGAAGTGGCTTTCGTCAGCCGGCACCAAGTCTATGCCTCGAGCGCCGAAGCAGAAGCGACGGAGCTTACCGAGTCGGCCGAAGAAAACGGGCAGGAAGTGCGCGAGCGCACGCTGCACAACCAGCAATACTTGGTGACTGGTTTTCCGCTGGTAGAGGGAACCGATCTGGCGTGTCTGCTCTTCGCTGGGCGCGGCGCACCCGGCAGTTTGTGGGGCCTCGTCGGCGAGCTCCAGAGCAAGGACATCCTCGAGAACTCAACCTCGCTTCTGGCCTGGCTTCTTGGTTGGGCCGGCATCGTGGCGCTGGGACTGGTGGCGCTGCGCCGCTCCTATGATCGACCGATTGCTGAACTGATACGCGAAACCCAAAATCTAGCGCGCGGCGGTGCGCTCTGGTTGCGTGACAACGAAGGCGCACAATTCTTGCGTCCGCTTGAGCGCGCCTTCAACGCCGCCATCGAACGGGTGGTACTCGCCGAAAAGATGGCGGAAAAGCGTCAAGCTACCCGTGAGG
>JAHFDU010000108.1 GCA_023248835.1 Myxococcales bacterium
GACACGATGATGGCGCTTTAGCGTTTCGACAATGCCGGCGATTGCACAGTCGATCGGGAGCGACGACAGCGAAGGCAATGCCCCAACTACTTCTTTTTGCTCGACCGCGCGGCGATTTTTTTCGCCTTCTGTAGGCTGACTAGCGCACGGCGCTTTTGGGCGGCGCGAGCGCGAAAACGTGCCGGATGTTTCTGTGACATGGGATCCTCCTTAAGACTGGCGCGTATAATATCAGCTCCGTTCATTAGCTCGGGCCCTCAAACAATCTGAAGTGGGTCATCACGTTGGGCACTAAAGAGAACTCGTCGTGGTGCTCGAGCACGCGGCCCTTTTCGTCGAGAATGTCGACGCGGGACAGCTGCACCACTTGCACCGGACCTGGGCCAGTGCCCGGTTTGCACGAGGCGACGTAGCCGACCACGCGGGCGCCGGTGTCGTAATCGAAAGAGACACGGTGAGAAACCAATTCGCGCAACCGATCATAGTTTGGCATGGGTCCGCTCCTTGACGAAATGGACTAAAGCATTTGGATGAGGCCGGGACTCTCTTCGTCCTCTTTGATGAGCAGCGGCCCGGTCTTCTCGTCGACGGTGAGCATCTGACAGCGCGCGCCGATCTTCATATTCACGTTCGAATACAGACGACGGAGCACGTTCATCATCGGCTTGTGTTCGGCCTTTTTTTCGGATCCGACCGCCACCCGAGTCAGTTGGCCCATTTTAGATCCTAAGACCGCACAGCGAATCAGCTCTCCGGCGTTGGCATTTCCGCCGACGAGTGCGCCGCGCTCGGCGACCAACTTGGTGCCGGCTCGGATTCGGCTGCTGATGATTTCCGTCGAGACCAAAACCTCTTGCAGCGACTCGACGGTTGCGCTGTTGATGTACTTGGCCTTCACCGTGCCACCGGCTTTGATGGTTCCGGTCAGATGGCCAGTGATGCCGCCGTTGACCACCAACGCGCCGCCCACTTCGACGCGGGAGGCTTCGATGTTGCCGCTGACAAAAACGTCCTTGGTGGCGCTGACATTGAAATTGTCGAGGATGGTGCCGCGGATCTGCACCGTGCCGTTGAACTTGATGTGGCCAACCTTGAAGTTGACATCGCCCTTGATCTCTAAGAGCGGCTGGACGCTGATCGCGCCCTCTTTAAAATGAATCGCTCCTGAGGTCTGCGCGACGCAGGTTCGCCCGTCTGGCTGCAAGATCATGCCCTGGCCCGGTTTGACCGGCTTGTCGTCGATCTCCGGGCCATGCACAACCTGTCCGTAGACATCCACACCGTCGACGGTTTTGACCGGCGTCACCAATTCGCAAACCGTCTCGCCCTCGTTGACGTTGATAAAGCGCTGCACAGAATAGGGATCGAATGCAGCAAGGCCATCGTCCTCTGACTTGCCCGTTCCCGGGTCGACCTTCCAAATAATCGCCGGTTGCCCTGGCACCGGGGCCTGGCCGCTGAGCAACAGGTAATTGACGATCGGCGGGGTAAACCCCTCCATCAATGCGAGCGATCGATCGAGGAGTCCGCGCCGCTCTTCGGTGACACTAATCCGCGCCTTTTCGAGCAGCGGAGTCAGATCTTCAAGCTTCAGCGCCGGAAGCTCGTGCGCATCGTGCGGCAGCCAGCTGACATAAAGCTCCACCCGATCGTTGCTGATCGAGAGAACCAGTTTGCCCGGCCCAATCTTTTCAGAGAGTAGCTCGTTCATCGCCCCGTCCGCACCAACTCCTCACAGTCCACTTCTTTTTACTGTAAAGCATTTTTTGGGCGATCGCTATGTTTAACCGTTTCGCTTGAGCTTGTTGTGACTCGACGCCAACAAAAAATCATGCGACTAATGCTGCAGCGCTGCGCCAGCTTTCGTTACCGACAACAGGAGAGACCATGGCCATCAAACTTGATCTAGTGGGAAAGAAGTCGGACCCGGTTCCGTTTGTTTACACCTGGAAAGACGCAGTGCTCTACTCGCTAGCCGTCGGTGCCAAGGAGTCAGAACTCGATTTTCTCTACGAGGGGCGCGGCCCGAAAGTGCTGCCCACTTTCGCGGTGGTGCCGTCGTTTGCTTCGATGATTTCGGTGGCCGGAAATCTCGGCGCCAATCCGATGATGATTCTGCATGGAGAACAGGCGATTCGTCTGCATCGACCAATTGCACCGTCGGGCAAGCTGTCGACCACGTCTGAAGTCAAAGCCATCTACGACAAAGGCAAGGGCGCGCTGGTGGTGGTCGAGGCGCTCACCGTCGACGAAAAACATGAGCCAGTTTTTGACAACACTTTTTCGATTTTCGTCCGTGGCGAAGGGGGATTTGGCGGCGAGCGCGGGCCGGAAGCGGTCAAGTCGGACGCGCCCAATCGTGCGCCCGACTTTGAAGTGGTCGAGGCCACCAGTCGTGAACAGGCGCTGCTGTATCGGCTTTGCGGTGACATCAATCCGCTCCACGCCGATCCGGGCCTGGCGAAATTTGGCGGTTTCGACCGTCCGATCTTGCACGGCCTGTGCACGTTTGGATTTGCCGGCCGCGCCATTTTGAAAAGCGTCTGCAACGGCGATCCACTCAAGTTGCGTAGCTTCGGAGTTCGCTTTGCTGGTCCGGTTTTCCCCGGCGACACGCTGACGACGCGCGGCTGGAAAAATCCCGACGGCCGCTATCTTGTGACCACTTCGACGCAAGAAAACAAGGTGGTATTGTCGCACGCGTTTGTCGAGATCGCATAATGCTCGATTTCTTTCGCCCCAAGCAAAATCAGTTTTTCGAGCTGTTCTCGCGCCATGCTGCGCTCACCGTCGAAGGGGCACAGTTGCTAGAACAATTGCTCAGCGATCTGTCGAGCCCTTTGCGGTTGGAAGAGCAGGCCAAGCAAATAAAAACCATCGAAGGCAACGCCGATCGCGTCGCTCATCAGACGCTCGATCTATTGCACCGCTCCTTCATCACTCCAATTGAGCGCGGCGACATTCACCGGTTGGTCAGCCGGATTGACGACATTCTCGACTACATCGAGGCTGCCTCGCAGCGGCTCTGGCTCTATGAGATTCGCGAGGCGACGCCAGAGTCCAAAGAAATGGCGCGCGTGCTGGTGCGATCCACCCAGACAGTGAAACAGACCGTCGACTCTTTGAATAACATCAAGGACCCGTCCAACATTCGAACTGCCTGCATTGAGATCAATCGACTCGAAAACGAGTGCGACACGCTGCTACGCCTCGGCACTGCCCGACTGTTCAAAGAGGAGCGCGATCCAGTGATGGTGATCAAATGGAAAGAGATTTACGAAAATCTCGAGGACGCGACCGACCGGTGCGAAGACGTCGCCAACGTCATTGAAGGCGTCGTCATAGAAAACGCATGACCCTCATCGTTGCGGTCGTCGTGTTGGCGTTGATTTTTGACTACACCAATGGATTTCACGATTCGGCCAATGCAGTCGCGACCAGCATTTCGACGCGCGCGGTGCCGCCGAACCTGGCGCTTGCCGCAGCCGCACTGCTCAACATCGCTGGCGCCTTGGCCTCGACGCACGTCGCGGCGACGGTCGCCAAGGGGATCGTCAACCCGGAAGCGGTATTACCAGCAGTATTACTCGGCGGCCTCGGGGGTGCGATCTTCTGGAATCTTGTCACCTGGTGGTGGGCACTGCCGAATAGCTCCTCGCACTGTCTCATCGGCGGCATGACCGGCGCAGTGCTCGGGACCCAAGGCGCGCGCAATGTGCACTGGACAACGATTGTGCACAAAGTGTTGTTGCCAACCGTCGCTGCACCGCTGGTGGGGTTTGCCGTCGGCATCGTCATCATGCTGGCGCTGCTGTGGATCTTTCGCAGCGTTCATCCCGGCACCGCCAACCGCCGTTTTCGCTTGGCGCAAACGGTCTCCGCCTCGATCGTCGCCTTCGCGCACGGCTCCAATGACGCGCAAAAAACCATGGGCGTGATTGCGCTGGCGCTCTACAGCGGACACCTCATCAAAGCCCCCGATGCGATCCCAATCTGGGTCAAGATCGCCGCCGCCGCAGCGATCGGCGCCGGCACCTACGCCGGCGGCAAGCGCATCATTCGCACCCTCGGTATGCGCCTGGTCAAACTGCAACCGGTCCAGGGATTCGCGGCAGAAACCGCGGCCTCGTCGGTGCTGATGGGGACCGCGCTGCTCGGCTTTCCGGTTTCAACCACGCACGTCATCACCAGTTCGATCATGGGCGTCGGTGCCACGCAGCGTTTGTCAGCAGTAAAGTGGGGTCTGTCGATGAACATCTTTGTCGCCTGGATCGTGACTCTTCCCGTTGCTGGACTTGTCGGTGCCGGGTTTGCTCGGTTGGCGATGGCGATCTTGCATCAATAAAAAAATAAGAAGATCACGCTTTCGGTGAAATTTGTAAGCCCATTTCTTGGCTCACAGTGCGAAACCCGAGCGTGCGGTAAAAGCGCTCGCCCTCTTGGTTGCCTGCCCACGCGGTGAGCAGCAGCGCATGGGCGCCGAGATTGCGAGCCCATTTCGCAGCGGCGTCAACCAGTGCGCGACCACAGCCCGAACGGCGCCTGTTCTCGACGACAAAAAGCTGATCGACGTGGGCGCGGCGACGCGGCGCCATGGTCGGCCGCTTGGGCGTGTCGAACACCGCAGCGGTGATAAACCCACCGATACGATCCGGCTCATTCACCGCCACCAGCAAACAGCGATAGCGATCGGTGGTCTCCACCGCGCGAGCAAGTTCGGCTCGTGCCACCATCGCTGTCGGCGCGCGAAAAAATTCCGGCGCGAGCTCCACATGCAAGTCCAGCGCCGCTCGCCACAGCGGCAGCAGCGTTTCGGAGTCCTCGAGACGGGCGCTGCGAATCTCCCAAATCATGGCCCTCTTCTATCACGATCTTAGATTGGCGGGTCGCGCTTGAGCTGGCGATAGTGGGCAATCAGAGTGACGGCGAAGATGCTGGCGAGAACCAACGACGCCTTGATCGTCCCAAAATAGTTTCGATCATGCTGACTCAGACAAATTGGAGCTCGACTCGAACCGCAACAAACTGATACAAAAAGAGCGTGCTGCGGGCCATGCGCTCTAGAGATTCTCGGTGAACGACTCTAAACCGACGCCGCAAACCCAGTCGGGAAGTCCGATCGCTCCGCTCTACCAACCGCCGGGCGGAGCGCCTCCGTCGATTGGCAAGCCGGGCGAGTATCCTTTCACCCGTGGCATCTATCCGAGCATGTATCTCGGAAAAATGTGGACCATGCGCCAGTACGCCGGCTTCGGCACGCCGGAGGAGACCAACGCGCGGTTCAAGTATCTTTTGCAGGGTGGTCAAACCGGGCTTTCGGTGGCGCTCGATCTGCCGACCCAGCTCGGCTATGACTCGGACGCGCCTGAGGCGGCCGGCGAAGTCGGCAAAGTCGGCGTTGCCATCGATTCGCTCGCCGACATGGAGACCGTCTTCGACGGCATTCCGCTCGACAAAGTCTCGACCTCTTTCACCATCAACGCCACCGCCCCGATTTTGCTGGCGATGTATGAAGCCGTCGCCACCAAGCAGGGCGTCGCGCGCGAACGCATCGCCGGCACCATCCAAAATGATCTACTGAAAGAGTTCGGCGCTCGCGGCGCCTGGATCTTTCCGATTCGCCCGTCGCTGCGGCTGGCGGTCGACGCGATCGAATACAGCATCGATCGGCTGCCGCGCTTCAATCCGATTTCGATCGCTTCGCATTTTCGAGATGCCGGGGCGACGCCGGCAGAAGAGGCCGCTTATACGCTTTCCGACGGAGTTGCCTATGTCAAAGCGTGTCTTGAGCGCGGTCTCGACATCGATAAGTTCGCCCCGCGGCTTTCTTTCTTTTTTTATACCTACGTAAATTTTTTCGAAGAGGTTGCCAAGTACCGCGCCGCGCGACGCCTCTGGGCGCGCCTGATGCGCGACACATTTGGCGCCAAGAATGCCGAAGCCTGGCGGCTGCGCATCGCTTGCGTTTGCGGCGGCCATTCGCTCACCCAAGCCGAGCCGCTCAACAACATTGCCCGCACCACCATCGAGACCATGGCGGTGGCGTGCGCTGGGCTACAGTCGGTGTTCACCGCTGCTTATGACGAAGCGTTCGCGATTCCCACCGAGCTTTCAGCGCGCACGGCGCTGCGGGTGCAACAGATCGTCGCCTACGAAAGCGACGTTGCCAAGACCGTCGATCCACTCGCCGGCTCCTATTTTGTCGAAGCGCTCACCAACGAAATGGAGACCAAAATCAGCACGCTAATGGATGACATCGAGAATCAGGGCGGCATGGTGCGATGCCTTGAAGAGGGCATCATTCAGCGGCGCATCGCTGAACGCGCGTTTGAATATCAGCGCGATCTGGATGCAGGCAAAGTGCCGGTGGTGGGCGTCAATGTATTCAAATCGGAAGAGCCGACCCCGATGGCGATCCACAAAGTCGACGCCGCCAGCGAGCAAGCCAAGGCCGCCGCAGTGAAGAAGCTGCGGGCGACACGCCAGCAAGCAGCGACGACCCAGGCGCTCGACGCGCTTGAGCAGGCGGCACGCGGATCGAACAATCTGATGGCGCCAATCTACGATGCAGTCATGGCCTACGCCACGGTGGGCGAGATCAGTGATCGATTGCGCAAAGTGTTTGGTGTTTACATTCCGTCGACGACTTTTTGAAATGGCAGACCCGCGAAAAATACGAGTTCTCGTCGGAAAACCGGGTCTCGATGGCCACGATCGCGGCGCCAAGGTTGTGGCCAGCGCGCTGAGAGACGCTGGTATGGAAGTGATCTACACCGGCCTGCGCTCGACCCCGGAGATGATCGTCGCCACCGCGATTCAGGAATCGTGCGACGTGATTGGCCTCTCGGTGCTGTCGGGAGCGCACGAAACCATCGCCTCACGCACACTCGAACTCTTGCGCGCGCAGGGCGCCGACATTCCGATACTGATGGGCGGTGTAATTCCGCCGGAAGACCGAACTCGGTTGGCCGCACTCGGCATCGAGGCAATTTTTGGACAGGAAGCGACCTTGCAAGAGATCATCGATGGTGTTCGCCAGCTAGCAGCCAAAAAGGAGGCCGTCCAGTGAGTTGCGGCGCAATCGGGGTCGTCGGTATGGGTGCGATGGGTCGCGGAATCGCTGAAGTAGCGGCCAGAGCCAAACACTTCGTCCAGACGATCGACAAGACATCGGTCATGGTCAGCGATACTTCCGGCTACATCGTGAATCGTCTACTGGTGCCCTACTTGCTCGACGCGTTACGCGCACTCGAAGCACACGTAGCAGCGGCCGAGGCAATCGATGCGGCGATGAAACTTGGTTGCGCCCATCCCATGGGACCGCGGCAGCTGTCCGACGCAATCGGACTCGATGTGGTCTACGCAATGGCCAAAACCATGCACAAAGAGCTTGGCGAACAGCGCTTCTCGCCGCCGCCGTTGCTGCGACGTCTGGTTCTCGCCGGCCACCTCGGCAAGAAAAGCCGACTTGGCGTGTACGATTACTCCGTCCACCCGCCGCGAGTAAACTCACGGCTGTGGCCGAGCGAAGTGACCGACCAGACGGCAAGCCAAATGACGACGCCAGAATCGACATGAAGATCACGCGAATCGATCACGTTGCGGTTTGTGTCGCCTCCATCGAGGTGGCGATGCCTGCCTGGATGCAGTTGCTCGGTCTCGCTGCTGGGCCACGCGAATTCGTCGCTGCGCAGAAAACTGAAGCAGCGTTTTTGCTGACCCCTGAAGAAGCAGGAGCGTGCGTCGAGCTGATCATGCCGAAAGGCGGCAACGGCGGCCTTGAGAAATTCCTCGAACGCTGCCAAGGGCGCGCCGGGCTTCATCACATCGCATTCGCAGTTGACGATCTTGCGACCGCGTTACGAGAGCTCGATGCACGAGGCGTCGCACTGATCGACAAAGTGCCGCGACCGGGCGCGCGCGGGCACCAGGTTGGCTTCTTGCATCCTCGTGCCACCGACGGAGTGCTGATTGAATTGGTGTCCGACCACGGAACGAGTGGAGAAAAATGAAATCTCGGAGAGTTGACAGTCGACAGTCCGCGGCCCATGGATCGCGTTACCGCGCGACGCTGAGCGCCCGTCAGTTCCGTGGGCGTGGGCGTAGGCGTGGGCGAATCACCGACGAGAAGCTCGAGGTTGTTATCAAAATCTCACCGTTCATTCTCGTGCCGCAGTCATCTTCAAGAGCGGCAGAAGAATTTTCTTCTCCATCGAGACATGATGCGAATCCTCGTTTCACGCCCACGCCCACGCCCACGAAAGTGATGGACGCGCCACCGCGCGACGAAATGGCTTTCCAAATCCGACGCTGTCAACTGTTGACTGTCGACTGTCGACCCAGGAGATAAGTGATGCGAATTTTCGATCTGCACACGACGCCGCCGCTGGGGGAATTGCCCGATCGCATGCACGCGGTGGTGATCCGAAAAGATCGCGAAGGTTTGCCAGAAAAATCGATGCAGGTTGAAGAAGTGGCACTACCCGAAGTCGGCCCGTCGGAAGTGCTCGTACTGGTAATGGCCGCGGGCATCAATTTTAACGGCGTGTGGGCAGCGCAGGGTCGGCCGCTCAGCGTGTTCAAGATGCACAAAGAGGCCTTTCACATCGCCGGCTCCGACGCAGCAGGCATCGTGTGGAAGGTCGGCAGCGAAGTGCGGCGCTGGAAGGTCGGCGACGAGGTGGTGGTGCATTGCAACCAGTCATGCGGCCAATGCCCCGAGTGCAACGGTCTTGATCCGATGGCCTGCGCCGAGCAAAAAATTTGGGGTTACGAAACCTCGTGGGGATCGTTTGCCCAGTTTGCCCGCGTACAGTCGCAGCAGCTGGTGCGCAAGCCCAAGCAGCTCTCGTGGGAAGACGCCGCCTCGTACGCGCTGACCTATTTCACCGCTTATCGCATGTTGGTGGGACAGGCGCAGATGAAGCCGGGCGACCACGTGCTGGTGTGGGGAGCCGCCGGTGGACTTGGCATTTTTGGAATTCAGCTATGCAAGGTGATGGGCGCACAAGCCATCGCGGTGGTGTCGTCGAACGACAAGTTTGACATGGTGCGCAGTCTCGGCGCCAGCGCGGTCATCAACCGACGCGATTTTGGCTTCGCCTGGAAGCCGAACGAGACGGCAGATGAAACCAAAAATCGTGTCGACGAAATGAAACGCCTCGGCGCCGAGATTCGTCGACAAACCGGCGGCAAAGATCCCGACATCGTCTTTGAGCACGTCGGCGCTGAAACTTTTCCGACTTCGGTTTTTCTCTGCAAGAAATTCGGCAAAGTGGTTATTTGCGGTGCGACCTCCGGTTTCCAACTTACTTTCGACGTGCGCTATTTGTGGATGCGGCAGAAACAAATCCTCGGATCCCATTTTGCCAACGCGTATCAAGCCGAGCGCGCCAATGAACTGATCGCCTCAGGCCAGATTCGCCCGGTGGTCGACCAGGTGTTCGATTTTAAGGAAATCCCGTTCGCGCATCAACTTATGCTCGACAACAAGCACAAAGGAAAGATGGCGATTCGGATACAAGCGTAGCTTCGCTGCAGTGCTACAGGTCCGGCACCTCGCGGCTCGCGTGCCAGAGCGTGACAATCTGGTACCGTTCACCGGGGGACGTTCCCGTCCCCCCTCGTCGGGCAAAGCCCGCCGAGCCTCCCCCCCGCCGCGCGCTTCCCGCGCGAGTTTCGGATGGCGATCAACAAACGCTCAGCGTATTTCTCGTCGAGAACTGAAAAACTTGACCAGTCGATATTCTACTGTCGTTTGGCGCGATCGCGCAGTTTTACGTGATAGCGTTTCACTCGGCGGGGCGACGAGGATCGCGTGAAAGGATCGACAACATTTCATCTGACAACCGATCACCGTCGGCGACTGCCTTGTCGAAATCCTCTAATCCTTCACCGCGCTTGGCCTGATCGACGCCATCGCGCAGCTCGACTTGGAGGTGCAGTGGCAGATCCGACATGCGCCAGGATCCCGCAACCGCAGGCTTAAGGTCTGCCGGACGCTTGGCACCGTTGCGCTTTCGTGCGCTGCGCGGCTTCGCAGTCTTTGGCTTCGGTTTTGACTTCATTGGGTAGTTTTAAGTCTACGCTCCCCCCGTCGCTAAGGCTAGACGCTCTCACTTTTTTTCTAATGCGCGGAACAAAACTGATCGGCTATCATTCGCCAATGAGCGAAGCATTCGATGAGCACCGTGAGCTTTGTCCCGACGGAGCTTGTACTGGCCTAATTGGTACCAACGGAAAATGTAAGGTCTGTGGAACACCTCTCGGTCACAGTGCGGGCGTTGCGAAGTCAGCTGCAGTCCAAGCGACAGCCCTTCCATCGAGGGGGCAGCCCGGGGAGGGCGGTTTTGGATACAAAGACAAATGGCTTGCAGTTCAAAGCCGATCTCCAAAAGCAGTTATCGCCGCGCTGGGGTTGAAAAACGCGCAACAAGTAAGTTGGGCGCGAGGTGTGGGTCAAAGCGGCGATAGCTTCGCATTCGTGACTGAGCCAATCGTCGGTTGGATACTCGTCAAATGCAGCGGATTTCCAGACTTCGGCGACGAACGACATCCGGATCTGCTCACACCTCGTGTCGTCGAATTGAGCCGTCGTCTCAACGCTGACATTCAGGCGTTTGTCACCCACCGCGTCGTCGAGTATCACGGCTGGGTCTGGGTCCACGCAGGGCACGTCATCCGACATTTCGCCTACACCATAGACGACGGCCCGTTTATTAACGAGGGAGTCATCACACCGGCGGAGAAACTTCTTGCGTTGCAACTCGACGATACTGGAAGCGACGAATTCGAATTCACTCCTCCCGATGAGAAATCGGTCATGCGGGTGGCCGCCGATTGGAGCGTTGATCCGACAACCCTACCAAACACAGGCAGCGGATGGATCGCCGAACTCCCCGCCTGACTGGAGATGTTTCCGAGCCGACGGCTGATAGATCACTACGTCGCGACTTGCAGCATCTCCGGCGCGTATAGTT
>JAHFDU010000109.1 GCA_023248835.1 Myxococcales bacterium
ACGTGGCTGCGCCCGTCGCCGACGATGTAGGCGGTCTCGTTGGCAGGGTTGGTCATAGTGCCGAAATCGAGAATCGACACGAATCCGTCGGGGAGCGTGACTTCGCGCGCACTCGGGGATGCGTCATGCACCGCGTCGCCTCGCACCTCGCAGCCATTCTGCATGTTGCCGTCGAGGTCGTACCATTCGTCTTGGCAGAGGATGTCGCAGCTGCCATCCGCGCAGGTCCGAGTGGCGCCGGCGTCGTCGGCACCGGGCGGGCAAGTGTGGCCACAGCTGCCGCAATGATCGGCGGTTTCCAGTACACAGCCGGCGGCGCCGTCCCCGCCTGTACGTAAAGCGTCCCGCCCGAAGTCTTTGGCGGAGGCGTCGCCGCCGATCGGCAACGCGGTGTGCGGCATCGCGCAGCCCAAAAACACCACGCAAAAGAGCAAGTTGGTGAAATGCGCAGGCAAGCAAGTACAATACTACAACATGTCTCGGGGTGCGCCTGTTCAGAACCAGCAAAAGCCAGTCGATGCCGGGCACTGCCGCGAGTTTCTGCTCGAGAAGCAACAGGCGATTTCGGTAGCGCACGAGGGCGGCGCGACTGGGCAAGAGACGGCGCTGGCCTATACCCACGCGCTCGACCAAGTGGTGCGCACGCTCTTCGCCAAGGCATGCGCCGACGCGCCGAGTGGCGTCGCGGTGGTGGCGACGGGAGGTTATGGCCGCGGTGAGATGTGTCCGTATTCCGATCTCGATCTATGGTTTGTGATTTCGGACGGCGGCGCCGATGCGGAGAGCGTGCGCCAAATCGCCGAGGCGGTGCTGTATCCGCTCTGGGATCTAAAACTCGAAGTCGGCCACGCAGTTCGAACCGTCTCTGAGGCAATCGAATTGGGAAAGCAGGATCTGGCTGGCTGCACGGCGCTACTCGACTTGCGTTTGGTAGGCGGCGATGCGCAGGTGTTTGCTGACTTGGCAGGCGCGGTGCCGTCGCTGTTCGACCGCGATCCCAACCGCTTTGTCGCCCGCCTGCAGACTGAACTTAGCGAGCGTCGCGCGCGTTTGGGCGAGCCGGTCTATTTGCTTGAGCCAAATCTGAAAAATGGCGAAGGCGGAGTGCGCGATCTACTGATTGGCTGGTGGGCCGCCAAGGCGCGTTTTCGGGTGCGCAGTTTTTCGGAATTACACAAGATCGGCCAGGCCAGCGCGCGCCAAATCCAGGCGCTCGAACAGGCGCGCGAATTTTTTCTGCGGCTGCGCACCGCCGCACATCTGCACGCGCGCCGCAAGGCGGATCGGCTGACCTTTGAGATGCAGGAGGCGATCGCGCCGCGGTTCACCGCTGAAACGATCGCTGTTCAAACTGAGCTTGAGGGCAAAGTTGTGCGATCGGCGGTAGCGCCGGCAGTCGAGTCGTTGATGCAGCAATATTTTTTGCACGCCAAAGCGGTCAAGCGTGAGACCGCACGAATCCTCGAGCGCTGTCACATCGAGAGCAAGCGACCGACGCTGCGCAGCGTCGACGCGTCGTTCGTGTTGTTCAACGGCAAGTTGAGTGCGCAAGATCCGCAAGTCTTTCGCAAGCGGCCATCCGAGATGGTGCGCATTTTCAATGTCGCCTCTGCAACCGGCGCCGAACTGTATGGACACACGCAGGAGCTGATCGCTGACGCGGCCCAAGACGGTGACGCGCTGTTTCAGGATTCGCACGCGCGCGTAGAATTTGTTGAACTTCTCTGCGGCAAGGACGCGCGCACGCCGACGCTTCTCGAACAGGCGCACGGACTCGGCGTTCTGACGGCAGTCTTGCCCGAATTCGCGCCTTGTACCGCGCGGGTGCAGCACGATCTGTATCACGTCTACACCGTCGACCAACACCAACTCTATGCGGTGGCGCGACTCAAAGCGATCGCGCGCGGCGATCTCAAACAGGAGCTCCCCACCGCCACCCAAGCGATGGCAGAGGTGAAGTCGACCCGGCCGCTCTATCTGGGAACACTGCTGCACGATGTCGGCAAGCCGCTCGGCAAGGGCCATTCCGAAACCGGTGCCGAGTTGGCGGAAACGATCGCGCGCCGACTTGAATTTTCCGACGAAGAAGTGGCCGAGACCGCTTTTTTGGTGCGCAAACATCTCTTGCTCTCGCATCTCTCGCAACGGCGCGATCTCAACGACGTGGCGATGATTGCCAACTTGGCCACTGAACTCGGCGACGAAGAGGCGCTTCATCGGCTCTATTTGCTGACGGTGGCGGACATGTCGATGGTAGCGCCGGGAAATTTGACCGAGTGGAAAGAGCAGTTGTTGAGCGAGCTGTACACGCGAACGCTGGCCCATTTTCGCAGCGGCGGTGAGCTTGGCGAAACCGAGGAAACGCAGTTGATCATGCAGCGCAAACAGCGCGTGGCTGAACTGATGGGGGTACCGTCGGCATCGCTCAGCGAATGGTTTTCGATGCTGCCTGAGCGCTATGTCAGTCAGCACGCGCCGCGCGAGCTGCGTCGTCACATCGAGCTTTCTCGTCGGCGTGCAGGGTTGGTTGCGCTCGAGGTCGTCGAGCAGCCACGCAAGGGCGCGTTTGCGTTTGTACTCTGCGCTGGCGACGCTCCCGGACTGCTCGCCAAAATTGCCGGTGTATTGCTCGCCCATCGTCTCGACGTGCTCGAGGCACAGATCCATTCGCGTAAGATTTCCGAGAGCGAGAGCGAAGCGATTGACGTCTTCACCGTGCGTGATCGTCATGGACGGCTTGGTGATCAAAATCGCTGGCGCATGATTGAACAGGATCTGGCGCGCGTCATCGGCGGTGAGACCTCCGTCGAGTCGCTGATCGAAACGCGCCGTGAACGCGGATCGCTGCCCGATCGAGTGATGCCGGCGGTGCGCACCGAAATTGAAGTCGACAACAAAGTGAGTGCAGAATTCAGCGTGCTCGACATCTATGCCCAAGACAAGATCGGCGTGCTCTACGCCATCACCCGCACCTTGGCCGAGCTCAGGCTCGACATTCAGCTCTCCAAAGTCGCCACCGAGGCGGCGCGGGTTGCTGACGTCTTTTATGTGCGCGAGCGCGGTGGCGGCAAGCTCACTCGTGAACGAATCGACGAAGTCAAACTCGCACTCGGCAAAGCGCTCGGAACGCTGTTGCGTTGAGATTTCAACCCAACCTAATGATGGCATTCTGAAAGTGATCCAAACGGCGGCGTGAAAGTGTACCACCCGCGGGGCGGCACGTTGCGACTTATCGCGGCTGCAGAAAATCTGCTTTTGGTCGGCCCCATCGGCACCGGGAAAACGCACTTGGCAATCGCTCTCGGCGTCGAAGCGGCGCGCAAGCGATTGCATGTGCTGTTCTGCCGCGCCGCCGATTTGGTCAGGCGGCTGGTCGCAGAAAAAGATGCCAAGAACTGGCACTCCCAATCGTTCAATCGAATATCAAGTTACCCCAATTCGGGCTAAGATCTAACAATGGCCGGGGAGAAAGCGGAGAAGGCCCCTCCACAGCTGCCTGCTGCCTCTGCGGAATCAGTCGGCGCCGATGGCACCGATGCTCGCACGCAGACTCGGACGCAACCGTACCGGATTCGCCAACATGCGCCTGCGCAAGTCGATGACAAAGCCCAAGCGGCTGCCGATCGAAAAGTGGGGCTCGAAGCAGCAAAGCGGCTATGGAAGCTGTTGCGGAGCAACGCCCCAAGCGCGCAGCTTGCCGCAGTCCTCGCCCCTTATCATAATTATCAACCGGTACAGGACGAGGTTTTTGCCAATCTCAAAAAATGGACTCTCAACTATGGTGCAGTCGAAGACTGCATTTTCGCCTACGATGCTCTGGTCGATCGACTGCCTGGCCGCTTTCCAACCGGTAAGGTGCGTTCACCCGAGCAGATCTATGGTCAACTGACCCGCACTCTCTCGCAGCGTGACCTTGGGCGAAATGAAACCATCGAGCGCCTGAACGCAGTACTTGGCAATGATCTGACTGCCCCAGGCGTCCAGCACGCACTGGCCAAACTGAAGAAGGATTTTGTCGGAGAGGGAGAAGGTCGGCGCAACGCCTACTTTGCTCTTTCCAGCTACCTGCCCGGTCGCTTTGCGGTTGAGAATTCCAACGAAGTATTTTCTCATTTGGCCGAGATGTTGGAGCACAGCGTTGGTGCCGGCGAACTGCGACGCTGGCTGATGATAATGGAGCAGCATGGCAAGACCAAAGAGCTGATCCACTCCCTCGACCTGCTGCGCGGCGTGAAGATCAAGACCAACTATTCGTTCACTGCTTCGGCGCCTGACCTCGACGCGCGCCAAATCATCATGCTGCTTTTGCCTGAGCGCTTCCCGGCGGCACGATCGGCACTGCAGCTGGTTGATCTACTCAATCAAGCCGCGCCAGCCGAACAGCTTGACAAAGCCACTGGTGGCGTCCATGGCGAGTCCAACCCGATGGTCAAAGAGGCGCTTGAGCTGCTACAGAAGTTCACCCTCCTCGACGGCACAACCAATAGCTACAATGCGCTCGGTAGGGCCTTGCCGAAACGGTTCGCGCATACGGACGAGACCGAGGAGGAGATCTTTCACAAATTGTCGGGCCTGCTCGATCAGTTCTTGGCCAAAGATGAAGCCACCGATCAGCGGCTGATTCCGCAAATCAACCTGGCGATCGGATCGGATGTCACAGCACCGCGGGTAAAGCGATCGATCGATCGGCTGCGCTCAGTCGCGATGCACAAAACCGACTACCGAACGTCAAGCAATACAGAGGTGCACACCGCCTATGAAGCGCTGTTACTTGCGCTGCCAGAGCGTTTTGGCATGGCGCCAGCAAAAGCGATCGGCAAGCCGGTCAAAGACACCACGCCTTTTTATATAGACATTCCGGTTGCAGAGATCGACGCTGCACCTGATCTGCTGAGTCGACAGTTCAGCAGACGTGCCACCATTCGGTTTCTGATGCGGGCTCTGCAGCAGAGACAGAAAGAGATTTCCTACCACGAGGCCGAAATGATCGTAGACGGTTTAGGCGCCGACCATTTTTTCTACTGGCCCTATTCAGAAAAACCGCTCTCGGTAGAAGCAGGGATGCAGCAGAGTGTGGCGGGCTCGCCTACTGGTACTCTGCGCTTCTATTGCACCCGCGATCGGGTGGAAGACGCGATGCAAGCCTACGCCCCCAGTCGCAACTACGCCGATGATGCGGTTGCGGATTTTATGATCGCGCAAGCCAATGCAGTGATCGGCATGCTCAACTCGCTCACAGACGCTCCGCTGATGGCGTACAACACGGTGCAGCGGTTGCGCGGCAAAGAGGAGTCAACGTTTCACCTCGGGCAGCTGCCGAGAGTTGCGTATACCGGCGGCGAATACGGCAAGAAATACGCGCAAACTATGGAACTCAGCGCCAGCTTCGCTCTACTCGTGGTGCCGGGCGCAGCCGGCGCGATTGATTCGCTGTCGGTCTGGAATCTAGCCAAGACCGCAGCGCCGCGGGTGCTCGAATTGATGACTTCCGCTGGCATCTCTGCGGCCCGGGCGCAAACCATCCTCAAAGTAGTGCATACCGCTATTCTGGTAAACAACAGTGTCGGTGGCGCCGCGATTGGAGTGCTCGATATTTATGAGACTGCCGAGAAACTAAAGTCGGGCGTGGTGCGTGATGCCGACGGCAATGAACACGCGCTCAGCAACGAAGAGGGAGAACATCTGTTTGAACAACTACTCAACTCGCTCTACATGAATCGCAACATTCACCACTCGCTCAAAGTGGTGTCGCATGCAAAACAGGTCTGGAGGCAGCCGCTGCATACGACGCCGGGCCAAACCGAATCAGAAGCGGCAGCCGAGTCCAAGGCAATTGAAAAAAAAGCCGAGTCGTCAGAGAGAAAACCCGAAAAAGGAGAAAACGTCGAACCGCTTTTACATCCGGTGCCCGATCACACGACTCAGATCGTCGACCACGGCGCGCTGGTCGCGGGCGAAACGTTCGTGGTGCCGCCGGGGAAAGAGGTCGTTCTCTACGGCGTCGTCGGCGGCGTGCTCACCTTGGATTTCCAAACTGTCTCCAAGGTCGCCCCCGAAGTGCCGCGCCACGTCTATCGCCAAGGCGATGCGGTGCCAGAAGTACGTATCAGTGACAAGGGCCTGCTCAGCGAACTTATCGCCAAGAGCCCCGACGGCAAGATTGCTGTGATGACCTGCACGTCGACTGCGGGCGTGAACGTGGTCTACGCGCCGGATGGATTTTCCGGCGTGCATGTCCACGCCGAAGAGACGACGGCGCAGCAAGATATAAAAGAGTTGGCACAACATCATGGTGTCGAGTCGCAACTGTCGAAAGTAGCCAAGCCGGAACCCAAGCCGGAGTTTCTCGAACTATGGGAATTCGAGGTTACGCCTGAGCAAAGCGCCTTTCTCCAGAAGGACCTAAAAAAACGCTACCCTGGAGTTAACTTTGAACAAGCGATCCAATCGATAGAAACACTGCGGCCGGTTATCCAAGAATCTTCAGCGGAAAGTAACATTTCAGATGACATTGGCATGGCTTACCCAGAGAGCCGCCCTGTGCTGAAGGCCCTCGAAGATGAATCTTTACTGAACAAGCAGCTGTCGATGGCAGCTCTTAAGTTGTCAGAAAAGGAAGGACAGTCGGACTTCAATGTTGCTGCCAGCAAGCTAACCAAAGAGGAGTTGATCGCGGTCACTGCGTATTCGCTTTCCAGCTACACCAATATCAACGCTGCGTTGCGCGGAAAGCTTGGCGCACAACGCGCCGCGGTTTTTCAGAAGACAATCAGCGATATTGCCAACGCACTTGGGCACTTGGACAAATACACCGGCGTTTGCTACCGGGGAATTGTCGGCGAGACCCCAAATCCAGCCATTCTGGCGAAGTATGTGCCGGGGGAATTGGTGGTCGAAGCTGGGTTCACCAGCACAGCCGCAGAGCAGGGCCATCAGCTCAAAGGTCCCATCCAGCTTGAAATTCTAAGCCGAACGGGACGAGACATTTCGGTACTCAGCCAGATCAGCCAAGAAAGGGAAGTGTTGTTTGCACCTAACACAACTTTCCGTTGCTTGGAAAAGGTCAAGCATCCCGATGGCACATGGCTGATTCGCCTCGAAGAGGTGGCGCAGCCTGAGATCAGTGAGGCGGAAATTGCCGCGCACGTCGGGAAGAACCACGGGGAGCCACCGGGCCCCAACGTCGAAGCGAAGACCGACAGCGTCGATCCGGGCAAGCCTGCTGGCACTGCTGCTACCGAGTTGGCCGCGCCAACATCGGACCACACCGAATCGGAAGTGGCAAAGCCTGATTCTGACACCGCACACACTGAACTCTCTGAAGAATCGAAACTAGAAAGACTCGATGCCGCCATAGAGCTCTCCATGCAAACCGGGATTTTCGTTGATCCCGATCAGCTTGTTCAAGACAAGAGTGGGCAGTGGCAGCTGAACCAGCCGGCGCCGAAAGAGCGCAGCGCAGCAACACCAACCGCTCCCGAGCAGCATCAACTTCCTACTCCCGTTGCGTCGCAACCAGCTGACGCGCCCGAGCAAGCCACGACGTCCGAAGGCGCAAAGCACTCTCCCGTTGTGGAGTCTCCACTGCAGCAAGTACCAGAGCCGATCAAAGCAGTTGCGCAGCGAGCGGTTGCAGGACTTGCCCCCGAGCAGATCGCCAAACGGACGGAACTTGCAGCACGTTTTCCCGCCGTGCTCGACATGGTCCTCAAGTCACGTGAGCTGGAGAGCGTACTGCGAGGGTATCAGGACGGACCAGAGTTGCTCCGGCAGTTTGGCTATGCCTATCCAGAAAGTCCCGCAGTAAGGGACCTCCAGAATGAATTCCGAGACATCTGTTCGAAAAATTTTCCTGGAGTGAATCTACAAGAGGTCGTGCATTCGACGGAGACGTTGCGACCAGTGGTGGAAGAGTTTTTCGACAATTGGACGCACCAAGCCGGAGGATTCAGCCGAGAGTACGAATACGGTGTCGCCATGGATGGTCTTCGCTGGGCTTACCCGGATAGCAACGCGGGGGATACACTGACGTATCTCGCCCAAATTGCCCGCAAACGGCAAGAGCTGCAGAAACGAGCACCGGGAGTCGATTTTGAACAAGCTGTCCGGTCGGCAGAAACACTGCGGCCAGTTGTGCAAAACCTGATGAATTCTGGGGCCCATGTAGATGAAATTTTAGGTGATATTAAACTTGTTTACGGCGACGACAGCAACGCAGTGCGGCAAGTCTTTAAAGAGACCGCGCCTTCCGCCGGAGAGTACTCCTCGCAACTTGAGGCGCTTCGGATAACACCAGATTTGGAAGAAGAGCCCAAGCTGATGGAGACCGCGCGCGACGCTCACAACCCCAATGTAGACGTACCGGAGGTCAAACGGTTGTACGAGCTGATCCGCCAGAGAGAACACGAATACCAAACCATTGCACAACCGGCTCAACTCGATCGTCGGTTGCACGAATTGGACGCTGCGGCGGCAAGCGATCTGGGGCGCTTTGGCCGGCAGGTCGCTTCCCTCGTATTCAACATGCGGCAGGGGAAATACCGGACTTCCTCCGAGAAATCGAAGGAAAAAACCACTCAAGCTTTGGTCGATCGGATTCGGCAGTTGGCGGCCTCCCACGTCAAACAATTTGACGATCTCGACCCCCACAGAGAGGACGCGGAACAAATACTGGCTGAGCTTCGATCGAAAAATCACATTTGGTTTGACGACGATGTTGTCGCCTTTAAGGTTCTTAACGACCATACGTCTGAGCGTATTTTGAATTACGACGTTGTGGTCGCTTTCCAGGCAAAACGGGACGCGATAAGAGATCTTCGCCAGAACAAAAAAACACAATCTGCGTCGCCTGCTTCGGAGGTGCCACCCGAGTACCGGCTTTATGGAGACGAACTCCATGAGGTGAAATCAGCGAGTAAACGTTTGGGCATGGCGCTTGGAGACTGGGTTGACGAAAAATCGCAGTCGGCGATTAAGGAGTATACACGTTCCTATGACCTGCTGAACTCTGCTAACCGTGGAACTCCGGAGGGAGGTGTCGAAAGGACTGGCAATGTAAAAAAATCCGACCCTGGAAAACTCAGGCAGCTGGTTCGCCCATTCAATGCACTGCTATGGAATCAGTGGTCGCAGCTTCCTCCGTTTGAAGGTACGGTTTATCGAGGAGTAAAGTTGGAATTTGGCTCCGAACGGAAATTCCCAGTCGAGGAGTACACGACTCCAGGCAGGGTGGTAAAAGATCCGGGCTGGGTGAGTGCATCGACAGAAAAAAGGCCAAGGGGTTTTGAGTTTTGTGACGTTCTGTTCGTCATTCAATCCAAGACCGGGCGCAACATTGAAGAGTTTTCTAATAGGAAAGAAGAGCATGAGGTGCTGTTTGCTCCAAACACCGCGTTCCAGGTAATTGGCACCCAGGAGGAAGAGACGGTAAAAGAGGATTATTACAGCACAAAGTCTAAAAAGGTTCTGGTCATCTATTGGAAGGAACTCTAAATGATTAAGAAACTGACCCCAGAGGATCTAGAATTGTTCAAAAAAATGCAGCAAGAGTACCGCGCCGCGCGCGAACGGGCAGCAGAACGATCTGATCCGCTGCCGCCGGCTTCACCAGGGAAATATGACTACTTGCCTGGTCTTGATTCTAATGGCGCCTTTTATCCGGCAGAGGAGATACCCTCAATCGAAACAGAAGAACACCGCATGGTTGGTCCAAAAGATGACGATGAGTTGAGCGACAAGTTCGATGGTGAGGTGATAGGGGAAGTGGCGCCCAACCTGTCGCCGGAAAGTCTGCGGGCGCTCGAAATTTTGCGCAAAGCATCGGCGGAGCGCGATAAAATCCCGCCCGAAAAACGGGTGCCGATTACCAATCCGCGCTTTTACGGCGCTATCGGATTCACCGACGGCGGAGAAGAACTACCGGCCAACAAGAAGAAATCGTAGTGCAAGAGTGGAGCGTATTCCACGCTGCAGTTCGCTGACCTACTTCAAGCATGGCGCATGGCAAACCATCCCGGACACACGGTGCCATTTGCTTGGACAGCGAATTTCTATTAATGAATTTGGGGCGAACATGAAGGATCTTGCGCGACGGCACGGGTGGATCAAAGTTGGAGTGACAATTCTGCTTGGACTGGTTGCAAGCACCGGTCACGCATTGCCTGACGATCGGCTGGTCGACAAGGCGGCGAAAAAGATCGACGCCGGCGAGTTCGACAGCGCACTGGCGGATCTCACCGAGGCGGCGCGTCTGTGGCCGAGCGATCCACGGCCGCGCTACATGAGCGGCGTCGCGCATCAAAAAAAGGGCGATGCCAAAGCTGCAGAGGCGGATTTTCGCGCCGCGCTCAAACTCGATCCGAAACTTGCAGAAGTGCGCAGCGAACTTGGCGCGCTTTTGCTCGAAGAGGGGCGCAGTGCCGATGCGATCGCCGAACTTAGTCGCGCGACCCAGGCCGATCCGAAATTGGCCGACGCTTGGTTCAATCTCGGCCAGGCCCATTTTTCCGCCGGCGATTGCAAATCGAGCTCGGTGGCATATGAACACTCGGTAAGCATTCGTCCCGACGTCGACGGCTACATCAATCTTTCGCTGGCGCAGAGAAAATGTAAGGACTTGAAGGCGGCGATGGTGGCAGCGGAGCGCGCCACCAAACTGGATGCAAAGAGCGGCGCGGCTTTTACTGCACTCGGACTGGTTCGCAATCAAGCGGGCGATTTCGAAGCGGCCGCCACCGCCCTCAAACGCGCGACCGAACTAGACGCAACCGATGCTACGGCCTGGTGGAGCTGGGGGGTGGTAGAGCTGCATCTTCGCCGACTCGACGCCGCGCTGTTGGCGTTGACGCGAGCGCAGACGCTCAAGCCCAATGCTGCGATCACCACTGATCTAGGACTTGCCTATCGTGACCGCGGCGAATTTGCCAAGGCCGAGGC
>JAHFDU010000415.1 GCA_023248835.1 Myxococcales bacterium
GGCGCCAAGACCGGGCGCGACGGCATTCATGGCGCCACCATGGCATCGGCCGAATTTGACGACCAGAGCGAATCCAAACGGCCGACGGTGCAGGTCGGCGATCCGTTCACCGAAAAATTGCTACTCGAGGCCTGTCTTGAATTGATGGCCGGCGATCTGCTGGTAGGCATTCAAGACATGGGCGCGGCCGGGCTGACCTCTTCGTCGGTCGAGATGGCGGCGCGCTCGGGCTCCGGCATCGATCTCTATATCGACGCCGTTCCCCGTCGAGAAACCGCGATGACCGCGTACGAGATCATGCTTTCGGAGTCGCAAGAGCGCATGTTGGCGGTGGTCAAGCGCGGCCGCGAACAAGAGGCGCTTTTGATTTTTCAAAAATGGGATCTCGACGCGGCGGTGATCGGCAAGGTGACCACCAGTGGTCAGGTCAGGGTTTTTTCCGAGGGAAAACTGGAAGCCGAGGTGCCGGTAGGTCCGCTGACCGAGGGCGTGCGCTATGAACGGCCCTACGCCAAGCCGGCCGATTTTGACGCCGCACGCGCTCTCGATGCGGGTGCGATTGTGCCGCCAAATGATCTAGGCGAGGTGCTCTGTCAATTGCTTGCCTCGCCCAACATCGCCAGCAAAGAGTGGGTGTTCGAGCAGTACGACCACATGGTGCGACTCGGCACCGTGCTGCGTCCCGGCAGCGACGCTGCGGTCATCAGAATTCTCGACGGGTGCAAGAACCTCGATGAGGCCAAAGGACTTGCTCTCGCCACCGATTGCAATTCGCGCTTTTGCTGGCTCGATCCGTACCAAGGTGCGCGTCTGGCGGTTGCCGAGTGTTATCGCAATCTCTCGACGGTGGGCGCCGAGCCGCTCGCAGTCACCGACTGTTTGAACTTTGGCAATCCGGAGCGCCCGGAGGTGATGTGGCAGCTGGTGGAGGCGATTCGCGGTCTCAGCGATGCCTGTCGTGCCTTCGACACTCCGGTGGTTTCGGGAAACGTTTCGCTTTACAACGAGACCGACGGGCGGGCGATCAAACCGACGCCGACGGTGGGCATGGTTGGCCTCTTGCCCCGCGCGCGCGATGCCGTCTCGCTTGCATTTTCAGGTGGCGCAATGATCGCGCTGCTCGGTGAAAATCGCGACGAAATCGGCGGCAGCGAGTACTTGCGCCTGTTGCACGGCCGTCTCGCGGGGCGACCGCCGCGCTTTGACGCCGAACGTGAATTGGCGGTGTCGAGCACCTGCCGCAATTTGGTGCGCGGTCATCTACTGCACTCAGCGCACGACTGTTCCGAAGGCGGACTCGCTGTCGCACTTGCCAAGTGCGCTATTTCTGGCAGCGGTGGCGCCACAGTTGAGCTCACGGATGAATTCCGTTCCGACGTTTTGCTGTTTGGTGAATCGGCGGCGCGGATCGTGATTTCGTTTTTGCCGGCGAACGAAGACAGAGTTCGCGCGCTCGCCAAGGCTGATCACGCGCCGCTAACGATTATTGGAAAAACCGGCGGGCGCGACCTCACGATCAAGACCAAACAGGTCGAGCTCGCGATTCCCGTTCGCAAACTACAGGCTGCCTACCAAAGCGGTTTTCGCCAAATTGTCGGCCACTGAGTTGTTTCACGTGCTCGCCGAGTGGACATGCAGGTGCGGTCTAGGTACGATTAGATCATTCAATGCCTGAGAAAGTATTCGACGCGGTCAGGTGGATGAGGCAGGCCAGGGAGCGCTTGAACACGGAGCTTGAGGGTAAGTCGTTTTGAGGAGCAGAACGCTACATCGAGGAGCGGCTGTCCGCTCTGCGTGCCGAGAAACCTAGATCGCGGTGACAGTTCTAGAACCAGAAGGAAACGTTAACATTCCCGGTCAGTCCCCAACTCTTGTCGGCTATCGGGCCGTCGGCGACGCCGGCATAGTAGATCGCTGGGCGGTCGTCATTTTCACGAATCAGGCCGACCACGCGCGCGTCGGCTTCGATTGCGAACCAGTGAAAACGCAGCTCGGCGCCGAGCCCGGCGTGACCTTCCCATTCGAAAAAATCCTGCGACCGGTAGTCGCCTGGCGCGAAGCGAACCCTGACCAGATCAGGCATGACCCCGCCGCCGACCGCCGCGTACAGGTTGAAGTGGCGGCTATCTTCGTTGGGGAACAGGTAGGCCATGAACGATAGGCTGAGCGGAAAGCTGGTGCGCTCATAGCCGCCTTGGCGAAAAGAGCCGTGGATGAAGCTCTGTGAAGCCTCAAAGCCGAGGTGCCCTTTGTTGCGCACCCGTAGCTGAAACCCGGCGCCACCGAGTACCACTCGATCTTGGTCGATGTGCTGGTTGATGCCCAGCACCGAAACGTGAAACCCGAGCGAGACGCGCCTCACTCCGTCCCATTTCCTGACCGGCTTGACGCAATTGACCGGACAGGGCGCGACCGGAACATAATAGTAGCGGCGGGGCGGGGCGTAGGTCGGATAGTAGTAGTAGTTCTGCTGATAGACCGGCGGTGGCGGAGGGGCGATCGGCACCACCGGGATGACCTGCGCCGGTGCGGGTGGAGCCTCGGTCACATAACCGTATCCATCGTCTGATGGCGGTTGTGCGGAAGCGACCGCGCTGATCGTCGAGAGAGCCGCAGCTGAAAACAGATTGAGTATCCGATTTTTTTCCACGAAGCCCTTTGTTATCAAGAATGATGCCAGCGCCTGCCCAGTCAAGTCCTTGGCGGGGGACACCCACTGTGAACAGTCGGCCACAGCTTGCCCGGAACCAGGAGTCACACGCGAGAAGCTGGGCCGCGCACCCAATCTAACCGCCTATGGGTACCTAATTGTCCAGGGGCGCCCGGAAGTCGGCGTTGATTCACGTTTCGCGATTCTTACCACCGCCGACAGCCTACAGCCGACGGCTGACAGTGGAGAAAAATCGCAAAATCGCGTTGACCCTCCCGTGAATTCGCTCTTGAAAGGAGGACTAGGGCAGGTGATTTCATGAATGAATCCGAAA
>JAHFDU010000416.1 GCA_023248835.1 Myxococcales bacterium
CGGCCAGATCCTCGAGGCGATCGCTCGCCTCGGTGAGCGAGATTTTCAGTGCGTAGGCCACCGTCGCGGTGTTGAGCGGTGCCGAGGTGCGAAACGCGAACTCCAAGAAACGCTGTTCAAAATCGACTGGAGCCGGCGGCACCGCCTCGACCACCGGCAAGTCGGAGCGGCAGTGTTTACAGCGAACCGCGGCGCGCTTGACCGCTTCGCCGCAAAACATACAGGCCTTGGTGTCGTCGAGTTCTGCCATGCAAACAACTCCCCGAGAATAGTAGTATACGAAAAATCGTCACAAATACGATCGACAATCAGCCGCTGTTCAAACAAATTACAGCAGCGCCAGCAGATTGTTGAAATAAGAACGACAGCGTCGCTGTTTCAGTCAGTGAGTGACAGAAGTTTGACGAGAAACGCAAAAAGCCGGTTGAAAATCTGCAAGGAGCATGTTAGCCTACATTTCTCTCGTTGCACGTCCAAATTACCTAAGAGGTGCCAAGTGGAAGTGACCTTTCGAGTAGGTGACAAGGCGGTTTACCCGTCTCACGGCGTCGCAGAAGTGACCGGCATCGAAAGCCGCGAAATCAGTGGCGCCAAACAGACGTTTTACATCCTGCGCATCCTCGAAAACGGCATGCGGGTGATGGTGCCGACCACCAACGCCACCGCGGTCGGGCTGCGCGCCATCGTCAAGAAGAACCGCGTCAAAGAAGTGTATACCATATTGAAATCACGAGAGATTTCGGTCGAAGGTCAGACTTGGAATCGGCGCTATCGCGAGTACATGGAGAAGATCAAGACCGGCTCGGTGTTCGAAGTCGCCGAAGTGTTGCGCGATTTGTCTCTCTTGAAACACGACAAAGACCTCTCGTTTGGCGAGCGCCGCATGCTCGACACCGCCCGCGCCTTGTTGGTGCGTGAATTGGCGCTGGCCAAGAGCTCAAAAGAGGAAAAGATCGCCAAAGAGCTCGACGCAATTTTCTGCTAATCCTTCTCACGTGAGATTTCTTGTCGGGGCCGCGATCTTGGCGGCCGCCATTCCAGCGATGACGGCTGTGTTGGTTAGTTAGGGTAGCGGCATCGCGTTGCGTGAACAGACATATTTTAGAAATTTTTTGCCGTCGCTGTCGAGCCGGTTCCACGCCTGCATGACACCGGGGCGATCCTTGGTGAAACATTTGGATGCACCGATGATGCGCCAGGCTTTCCCCGGTGCAGTTTTGGCCGCGCGCTGCGCCTCGGCGATCGCTTTGACGTAGTCACCGTTGACATACGCGTCTTGCGCATCCTGTAGCAATTTTTCGGCGCCGCCACTGACTACCGTATCCTCCTCGTCGGTGGGTGGCAGATGGTCCTTCCCGATCTCTCTGGGTTGGCCAGTCGCTCGTGGGTTTGCTTTTTCAGTGTAATGCGAAGGGCGATCAACTCCCGGCGTATCATTTTCGGCGACTTTGCCAATCCCACTCTTGGAACAGGTACGCACAATCCCCTGGGCCTCAAGGTTGCCAGCATCGAACGTCAACACCGCCTCGACATGCTGACGCGCCTCTTCGCAGCGGCCGCCTGAGCGGGCGGTCTTGGCGGCCTGCAAATGGGTGCGCAGGTAACGCTTTTTCACCTCGGAAAATCGCTCTTCTCCCTTTTGTCGATAGGCCGAATTTTGACCAATCTCGCCGAATGAAGCGATCGCAGAATCGCTGTCACCGCGATCGGCTGCAGCCACGAAACTCTGGTAGGAGGTGCGATACTTGAGCTCGGCTTCGGCCTGCTGCTTCTTGTCGTGTGCGAGCTGCTTGGTCGAACCGCCAGGCTCGAGCTTGAGCGCCTCGGCGGCGCGATCGATCGCCGTCTCCCAGGTTTCTTCTTTCAGCGCACGATCGGCCTCCATCAGCAATTTGGCCACCTCGGCTTCATTGTCGGGCGGACGAATTTCGTGCACTTGCGGGCGACCCCATTTGAAATAGCCAAACGCGGCAATTGCCACCATCACCGCCACTGCGCCAACCACCTTGCCGAGACTTGTGCCGCCAACGTCGACTACTTCAGCGTCGCGATCGAACTGAAAATCTTCCCCCTGCGCGACAAAACGCAAGCGGACATGACCAAGGTCAATCAGATCGCCCGGTTTGAGCGAGGCCTGCTCATAGGGTTCGCCGTTTAAGCGCACACCATTGGACGAGCCCAGATCATAAATATGAAAATGGTCGCCCTCGCGCAGCACTTTGGCGTGCCGACGCGAAATCGAACGGTGATCGAGCCCAATGTCATTGTCCGAGGTGCGGCCGATCACCGACGCCGCTTTGTCGAGCACAAACTCTCGCCCGGCAAAATTTTTCGACACCACCACCAAGCGCGCCCGCCCTGCGAGGCCGAGCGGCGTCTGCATGGTCGGCACGTCGTCCAGCATGGCACGCGGCGCCCCATCGCGCAGAAACGGCGTGGTCTTGTCGTCGCGCACTTCGCGCTCGGGCGCGTCACTGGGCCGATCGAGTTTGACCGCCAAATGATAGTCACCAATCTGAATTCGATCGCCCTCTTTGACCGTCGATCGTCCCGCGATCTTGTCGCCGTTGACCTTGATGCCGTTGTAGCTGGTCAAGTCCTCGATATAGAGCGCCTCTTCCTGGCGATACAGACGCGCATGTTTGCGCGAAACATTGCGCTCGGTGAGCCGAATCGTGTTGCCTTCTTTTCGACCAATGGTGACTTGGTCCCGGATCAGCGGGACAATGGTGGTCTTGCCTTCATCATCCTCTATGATGAGCTTGTACATGCACTGTATGCAACGGTAGACACGTGGTGACAGTGAGTTTATTTCGCGTATCCGACTACGTCAAGTCTAGTCGCGTCAGGGGCAGGGGCGCTCGGAAGTCCGAGCGCCGCCGACAGCTCACAGCCTACAGCCGACAGTTTCGGATTCATTCATGAAATCACCTGCTCTAGTCCTCCTTTCAAGAGCGAATTTACGCGAGCG
>JAHFDU010000110.1 GCA_023248835.1 Myxococcales bacterium
GCGCCAACCGCGCGGGCACCTTCCAAACCTCAACTCGGGGTTCATGTCGGCTCTGCACACTTTGTTCACGTGTCAGCTCGGACGCGCGCGGACGTACTCTTTCTTGATGAGGTCGACCAAAAGCTGCGCGGTTTCAATGTCGCCAAGCGGACTGCGATCGAGTACGAGGCCAGAGCGCCCATGATTGATCACCAACTGCAACACATCCAGTTCCTGATGCGACAGCTGCTTGAGCGGATGCGAAAGCGGTATCACCAAACCAATCGGCTGGTTGCGCGGCGGCAGCTCGGAAGCAATGCGATTCATTTCGTCGAGCTGGCGCATGCCCTCCATCAGCAGCCCTTCGGTGGGATCGTCGATTTCTCCCTCTTTGGGCACCGCGTCCTCCTGCGGCGGCCCGAGCTCGAAGGTTCCCTTCTCCCACGTCAGCATGCGACAGATGGCTTTTTTGGGCACGATCTCGTGCCCCTCGTCGATCGAAGCAAAATAGATCTGCCCCTTGCGAAAAAAAATCCGGCCGAGTGAAGTTTCACCGCGAATCGACAGCACGCCCGACTTCCGACTGGTGGAAAGCAGCTGCATCAAATCGGGCAGCGGAATTTCGGAAATCGATCCCGACATCGGCTTTTGCGCCGCCGCCGGCCCGCGCGGCTCTGCGGTCTGTTCAAGTCGCTGGCGCGCCGCCTCTTCACTCACCGCCAAACTTGCATCAATGGTGATGAGCTTGATGATCGACGTGCCGATGAGAATGCGATCGCCCTCGATCACTTCGGTGCGCTGAATTTTTTCGCCATTGACAAAGGTGCCGTTGGTAGAGCCGAGATCTTCGATGGTCAGCGTGCTCTTGGCGACCACGATTTTGGCGTGCTTGCGCGACACCATGTCTTCGACCAGCACCATGTCGAGCTCGCTTGAGCGCCCGATGATGATTTCGCGATCGGGCCGCAGCGGGAATTCGCCGCCCTGGTATTTGCCCGAGATAAACCGCAGTGCGAACAGCGACGTGGCTGACACTATTTTAGTTTATCGAGGCTGCACGCAAAGTCAAAGTTGGGGTAATAAAGAAGCAAGCGAGGACCGACATGGCACCCGAAGAGATTTGCCGCAAGTTAGGCGAGACGCGCACCCGAACCATATTTTCCGAACTCACCGCCGAGGCGATGAAAAAAGTGCTGCGCGAGGCGGCGATTTCGACCCAGCGCCTCGCCAGTCATACCTCGACCAAGAAGCGCAACGAAGATTGGTCGAGCCGAATTTGGCGCGCGGTCAACGAAAAACCGGCGGCGGCGGCAACGCTGCTATTTGAGTGGCTGACCCGCACCCGGCGGCCGATGCTGGCTGAATTTTTGAGCGCGGTCGAGGTCGCTCACCAGGGTGGCCTGACCGATGCCGATTTCATGAAGGACACCGCGCCGGAAAAATTGCTTGCCGCCGGCACTGCGCTGCTCGGAAAACATCCCAAGGCGGACGTCGCCGCCTATTTGCTTTTTCTCGACGCTTCGAACAAGAGCGAGATTTTTGCCGAGCTCAAACTCGAGCAGTATCTCTCGTAATTACGATGTAATTACGGACAGGTAACCGTTTCGACCCGAAATCCAGGCGGCGGCGCCAAGCGGAATAGCTCGTCGGGCAGGGCGACATTGGGCTCGCGCGACTTGAAACGCAGCTCAAGATGAGCCGATTGCTGGGTGACGCGGGTGCGGGCGGGAAAATTCTCGCTGTAGTCGCTGTGTTCTATTCGCCACAAGGTCTTGCCGTTTGGAGCTCGATGTTCGGCGATGAGCAGATCCCACACTTTCTCTTTGCCGTCGAGAAATAGGGTTTCGTGACTACCATCGGGTGCACCAAGCTCCAGCACTTCGCGCCCGCCTCGCCGCTCCCAGCGCGTCGAAACCGGTGTGCCTTGTAGCGGAGCGCTGCCGGCCAAAATCGCGTTTATCTCCTCGGGCGCAAAGCGAACTTGCAAAAAGCGCTCAACATTTTCGGCACAGGCCGGACCGGTGAAAAAACGATTGCGCTGACTGTCGAGAAAAAGGAAATGCTCACCGTCACTCACCAACGTCGCCGCCGTGCCGCCGAGCGGGCTGTGAATCTCGATGTGCAGCCGGCCTTTTTCTGCAAACGCCAAATCGACTTTTACCTTGACCCGACCGCCTTGGGCCGCCTGATCTACTTTGGCGGTCGCCCGCATCGTCGCCACCATCTGCCGCCTTTGCTGAACGGTTTCAAACAGGATTTCTTTGGTCGGCGGCGCATAGCTGCGCTCGAGAATCGGCAACCCGCAACCGGCGAGCATGAGCAGCGCTAGACAAAACTTCACCGCTCCCCCTCCGCCTGCCTGAGCCTCCTGAGGATGCCGAAGGGCGAAGGGTTGTTTTCGCCCTTCGACTTCGCTGCGCTCCGCTCAGGGTGCCCGGATAGCGGGAGCGTGAACACATACCAAAGCTTCATCTTTTGCCGAGCTTCTCAATCGAGCGGCAGAGCGATTCGAGATAGACGCGCTCGTCAATCGACAGCGTCTCGGCAGCGAGGGTGCGTCTAAGCGCGCGCAACGCTACCACCGGCGAATTTTCCGAAAATTGGCGCCACGCGTCCGCTCGCGCCTCGGCCTTTTTCTGGCGGCCATAAAAATCCACAAAGAACAGGTAGGCCGTCTCGTTTTGCCGATCGATGTTGAGCGCCTTGCGCGCCAAGGATTCAGCCGCCACCAGATCGCCACGCGTCGCTTTCACCCGCGCCCCGGCAATGAGCGCTTCCGGAAATTGGCTGTCGAGCGCCAGCGCCCGTTCGACCTCTTGGGTCGCTCAGTCGAGCTTGCCCTGCTCGAGCAACACTTCACCCAGCTGCGCATGTAAGTAGGCCGACGCCGGATCCGAGGTGACAGCATAGTGCAACGACTGCGCCGCCTCGCCGAGCTGGCCGCTGCCGCGCCGCAATTCCGCTTCGAGATAGTATTGGTAGGCGGCCGGGCTGACGTAATTTCCCTCGATAGTCTTGCCGGCAATCCGCCGCACCACTGGCTCATCGACGCGCTCCGGCCCAGCGCAGCCCGAAAGGCAGCCCGCAACCGAAACCCAAAGCAGGACGCGCGCCATGCCAATTCAGTGTAACCCGAGAGGAGCAATGCGTGCTATAATCTGTCTAGATGAATGATTCGGATCTCACCCTGGCAATCCTGCGCGAAATTCGCGATGAGATCCGCCAGACCCGGACTGAGCTCGGCGGCAGTATCGGCGAAACCAACGGCCGTCTAGGCGAAACCAATAGCCGCTTAGACGAGACCAACAGCCGCCTAGACGAAACCAACAATCGTTTGGGGAAGGTCGAAGCGACGCTCCAGGAATTAGCCACGCAGCAGCTTATTTTGACCAAATATGTCGGCAACGTGGTCGACCGCCACGCAGGGCAAATTTCAGACCTGCGCGAACGCGTCGCCCGTCTCGAAGGTCGCCCGTAGCAGCCCTTCGTCGTCGCGTAATCATAATTATCACCATTCTTGACAACACCTCACGAAGTCCGTAATGCTAATGCACCCATTATGGCGCTGACGTTCACCGACGAGGCCAAGCGAAAGATCGCAACGCTGCGCAGCCGCTACCCCGATCCCCAGGCTGCCTGCTTGCCGGTTTTGCACTTGGCGCAGGACGAATTTGGCTATATTTCCGACGAAGCGGTGGGGCTGGTGGCCGATGCCATCGGCGTGCCGCATTCGCATGTGTGGGGGGTGGTCACCTTCTACACCATGTACCACCAGCACCCGACCGGCAAACACACCTTGATGGTGTGCACCAACGTCTCCTGCATGCTGCGCGGCGGCTATGAGGTGCTCGAAGCAATCGAGAAAAAACTCGGCTGCAAGCGCGGCGAAAATTCGGCCGATGGCGAATTTACTATCGTCGAAGAGGAGTGTTTGGCCGCCTGCGCCGATGCTCCCGCGATGATTTCGGGCGAGCGCTATTTCTTACGGCTGACGCCGGAGTTGGCGATGCGCGCGCTCGAAGACATCAAAAAGATGCCGCCCGATCATGGTCATCAGCCGCCGTCAACGATCGCCAAAGCGAGGAAAAGCTAGTGCCGGTCGAACTTTCGAAGATGCCCAAGATCGTCACCCGCCACTTTGGCGCCGAAGAGGTAAAAAAGATCGCGGAGGCGCGCAAGCAGGGCGGCTACACTCAGCTGAAAAAAGCCTTCGCCATGCAGCCGCAGGCGATTGTCGACGAAGTCAAAAAATCCAATTTGCGTGGGCGCGGCGGCGCCGGTTTTCCCACCGGCATGAAATGGGGCTTCATCCCCAAAGACGCCAAGACCGTTTATCTCGTCATCAATGCCGACGAGAGCGAGCCCGGCACCTGCAAAGATCGCGAACTCATCTATTGGGACCCGCACCTGTTAATTGAAGGCGTGATCATTTCGTCCTACGCGCTCGGCTGCAGCCATGCTTACATCTATATTCGCGGCGAGATGATTCGCGAATTCGCAGTGCTGCAGCGCGCCGTCGAAGAGGCTTACGCGTCAGGGTTGCTCGGCGCCGAATCACCGACAGCAAAAGGTCCGTTCAAACTCGATTTGACGGTGCATCGCGGCGCCGGCGCCTACATATGTGGCGAAGAAACTTCGCTGCTCAATTCGCTCGAAGGCAAGCGCGGCTGGCCGCGACTCAAACCGCCGTTTCCAGCGGTCAAGGGGCTATTCGGTCAGCCAACCATCGTCAACAACGTCGAGACCATTTGCAACATTCCGGCGATCATCGACAAAGGCGCTGAATGGTTTGCTGGCCTCGGCACGCCGCGCTCAGGCGGCACCCGCATTTTGTGCATGTCGGGCCATCTCAACAAACCCGGCGTATTCGAATTGCCGATGGGAATTCCGCTGCGCACCGTCATCAATGACATTTGCGGCGGCGTTCCGGGCGGGAAAAAAGTCAAAGCGGTGATTCCGGGCGGCTCGTCGATGCCGCCGCTTGATGCGAGCGAACTTGACATTCCAATGGAATTCGATGCGCTGATGACCGACGAGCGCATCAAGCCGGTGGAGGTCAAACCCGGGGTCAAATTCGACATGGGTGGCGGCAAGATTCTGCGCACCATGGCCGGCTCGGGCGGCGTCATTGTTATGGATGAGAGCACCGATCTGGTCGCGGTGACCTGGCGGATCATGAAATTTTACGCCCACGAGTCCTGCGGCCAGTGCACGCCGTGTCGCGAAGGCACCGGGTGGCTCGCCCGCATCACCGAACGGATGGCGCGCGGTGAAGGGCGCCCCGGCGACGTTGAACTGTGCGGAACGATTGCGCACGGCATCGCCGGCAACACCATTTGTCCGCTCGGCGAGGCGGCAGCGTGGCCGATGCTCGGATTCTTGACCAAATTTCGCTCCGAATTCGAAGCCAAGATCAAACCCGGATTGGTTCCGGAAATCCCTGCCCACCCGATCACTGCCACCGGGATTCGATCGCCCGAGCTCGAGAGGCGCGGGTAAATGGACGGCGTCACCATCACATTTTATGCCTTCTCGACCCTGATCATCATCGGCGCGGTGATGACCATCACCAGCCGCAATGCCATCGGCGCGGTGATGTCGCTGGTGGCTACGTTCTTTGGGCTGGCGGCGCTCTACGCTCTTTTGTACGCGCACTTTTTGGCCGCGCTGCAAGTGCTGGTGTACGCCGGCGCAATCATGGTGCTCTTCATCTTTGTCGTGATGGTGCTCAACCGAGACGAAATACATCCCTTTTCGACGCGCGGTTGGTCGAGTACATTCGCTTGGCTGGTAGGCGTCGGCTCGGTTTTGTACCTCGGCGTACAACTGCTTTCGAAACTTTTGAATTTCACGGTTTCGATGTCGCACCAGTCCGGTGGCGCAGTGCTGCACCGCGACGCCCCGCCGGAAGATTTCGGTACGGTAGCCGCGGTCGGGCATCTTTTGTTTACCGACTATCTGTTTGCGTTTGAAGCGGTTTCGATACTGCTTTTGATTGCGGTCATCGCCGCCGTAGTGGTCGCGCGCAGCCATCGTTCGGGTGCCTACGAAGAGCCCGAGGCGGCGGTGACTGAGAGCCACGGAGGCCACGCGTGATTCCGGTCGAAAATTTTTTGGTTCTCGCCGCGGTGCTGTTCTGCATCGGCGGGCTGGGCGTGGTGCTGCGCAAAAACGTGCTCATCATTTTGATGTCGGTCGAGCTCATGCTCAATGCTGCCAATCTGACACTGCTCGCGTTCGCGCGCGCGCACCATGATCAGCACGCGCATGCGTTTGCTTTTTTGGTGATCGCGGTGGCGGCCGCCGAAGCCGCGGTCGGGCTCTCGATCGTGGTCGGAATTTTTCGTACCCGCCGCACTGTGCAGGTCGATGAGCTGACCCTAATGAAACATTGATGGAGCGCTAAGGGCGACCTATGGAAGAATTTCCGCTGCACTACATTCCGCTCTTGCCGCTCGCAGGCGCCGCGTTTTGCCTGCTGTTTGGCAAGCGCGTCGGCAAAACCATCACCACCGCGGTGGCGCTGTGCAGCGTTTTCGGGTCGGGCCTGCTGGTGGCAAGCGCGGTCAGGC
The DNA here is from genome assembly GCA_023248835.1 of Myxococcales bacterium. Lineage (GTDB taxonomy): Bacteria > Myxococcota_A > Polyangia > Palsa-1104 > Palsa-1104 > JAHFDU01. The sequence goes on from JAHFDU010000110.1 coordinate 6,552, forward strand.
TGCTGCACGAGTCGCCGGTGCCGCTCACCGACACATTTTTTTCGGCGACCTGGATCTCGGCCGGCGATCTGCAACTCTCCGCCGGCCTGACGCTCGATCGTTTGTCGTCGGTGCTGTGCATGATCGTCACCGGTATCGGCTTTCTCATTCACGTCTACGCTTCGGGCTACATGGCGCACGACGAGGGCTACACCCGCTTTTTCGGCTACCTCAATCTCTTCATGGGCGCGATGTTGATTTTGGTACTCGGCGATTCGATGCCGGTGACTTTTGTCGGCTGGGAGGGCGTCGGTCTCTGCTCCTATTTGCTGATTGGCTTTTGGTACGACAAAGAGGCCAACGCCAATGCCGGCCGCAAAGCGTTTGTGGTCAACCGCATCGGCGATTTCGGTTTTTTGTTGGCGATGGCCTATCTATTTTCGCTCACCGGCACGCTCAAGTACGCCGAGCTCCCATCGCACCTTCAGACCCTCGGGCAGACCGCGTGGTGGGGACTGCCGGCAGCATTTTTCTTCGGCATTTTGGTGCTGGTCGGCGCCACCGGAAAATCGGCGCAGATTCCGCTCTACGTTTGGCTGCCCGACGCGATGGCCGGCCCGACTCCCGTGTCGGCGCTGATTCATGCCGCTACCATGGTCACCGCCGGTGTCTACGTTTGCGTCCGGCTACACGTGGCGTTTGAAATTTTTCCGCTGACGCTCGCGATCATCGCCATCATCGGTGCACTCACCGCGCTGTTTGCCGCCACCATTGGTGTCTTGCAACGCGATTTCAAAAAAGTGCTGGCCTATTCGACCGTCAGCCAGCTCGGCTTCATGTTCGTCGGCGTCGGCAGCGCGATCAATACGCCGACCTCGGTCACGTCCAACTACCAGGGCGCGATTTTTCACTTGATGACGCATGCGTTTTTCAAAGCTGGATTGTTCCTCGGCGCCGGTTCGGTGATGCACGCGCTTTCCGGCGAAGGCGACATCACTCGCATGGGCGGCCTGCGCAAACATCTGCCGCACACCCATGCCACGTTTCTGCTCTGCTGTCTGGCCATCGCCGGCATCATTCCGCTGTCGGGCTTTTGGTCCAAAGACGCAATTTTGGGCGGCGCTCACGCAGCGATGTGGCTGCCCAAAGGAACCGGCGGCGCCGAGGTGTTTTTTGCCCATCACCTCGGCCTGATTCTCTATCTCATTCTGCTCGCCACTGCGGCCTGCACCGCGTTTTACATGTTCCGACTCTATTTTCTCGCGTTCTGGGGCGAATTTCGCGGCACCGACGAAGAGCTGCACCACATTCACGAAAGTCCGGCTTCAATGACCGGCGTTTTATGGGTGCTGGCGATTGGCGCGGTCGGAGTCGGTTTTCTCGGCATCCCCGACGTAGTCTCGTCCGGCGGCAACCATTTTGGCGAATGGCTCTTGCCAGTGGTGCGTGAACAGGCGGCCGAAGAGTCGGCGCGCGAATTTTGGACGTTGGCAGTGATTGCGCTTGGCGCATCCGCTGCCGGCATTGGCCTTGCCGCAGCACTTTACTTGCACGGTTTTTCGGATCAGGTTCGGGCGATGGCGGCAGCGTTTCCGAGTGTCTACAAATTTGTCTACAACAAGTACTACATCGACGAATTTTACAACGCGGTGATCGTGCAGCCGCTGAGATGGATCTCCCTCGGACTGTGGAAAGTGGTCGACTCCTTTTTCATCGACGGAACGGTGCGTCTGGTCGGCGGCTTAACGCTGGTGGTGGGAAAAGTGGTGCGCTATGCCCAAACCGGCGATGTGCATCATTACGTCGCTGGCATGCTGGCTGGCGCGGCGCTGGTGTTTGGCTTGAGCGTGCAGCTCGGTGGCTGTCACGGCTACAAATTTGCCGAGGCGGCTTCGGTGGCGACCCCGCGCCTTCAGCGCATGCCGCGACGTGAGCACGTCACTCCCGACAACGTGCCGCTTCTCCCAGCGGTTCCAGGAAACGGACTAATCCGATGATCCTACCGCTGATTACTTTCTTGCCGCTTGTCGGCGCGCTGTTACTGATGCTGATTCCGCGCGAAGAGGAGTCGATTCTGCGCGGCACCGCGCTATTTTTTACGCTGGCGACGTTTGTCATTTCACTTGGGCTTCTGCCCGATTTTGATGGCGCCAATTTCAGCCATGTCATCGATTGGACCTGGATCGAAGCGCTCGGCGTCCATTTTCACCTCGGCGTCGACGGAATTTCGCTGTGGCTGGTGCTGCTGACGACATTTCTGATGCCGATCGTTCTATTTTCGACCGGCACCTCGATCACCAAAAAAGTCCGCGAGTTCGCCATCGCCATGCTGGTACTCGAGAGCGGCATGATCGGCACCTTCTTGGCGCTCGATCTGTTTGTCTTCTACGTCTTCTGGGAAATCATGCTAATTCCGATGTATTTCATCATCGGAATTTGGGGCGGCGATCGCCGCGTCTACGCCTCGATCAAATTCGTTCTCTACACCATGGTCGGATCGCTGCTGATGTTGGTCGCGATCATTTACATTTACGTGCGTCACCATGATGCGTCGAACACCTGGACGTTCGACTATTTTACCCTGTCGCGGGTGGTGCTCTCGACGCGCGAACAGATGTACTGCTTCTTGGCCTTCGGGCTGGCGTTTGCGATTAAGGTTCCGCTGTTTCCATTTCACACTTGGCTGCCCGATGCGCACGTCGAAGCACCGACGGCGGGATCGGTGATTCTGGCGGCGGTGCTGCTGAAATTTGGCACCTATGGCCTGCTCCGTTTTGCGATGCCGTTTTTCCCGCGCGCCATGGTCGAGATGGCGCCGTACTTAGCCATCGCGTCGGTGATCGGCATCGTCTACGGGTCACTCGTGGCATTTGCCCAGACCGACATCAAGAAGATGATCGCCTACTCGTCGGTGGCGCATCTTGGTTTTGTCGTGCTTGGCCTTTCGATGTGGAACGCCAAAGCTATAGACGGCGCGGTCTATCAGATGCTGGCGCACGGCATCTCCACTGGCGGACTGTTCTTGGCGATCGGCGTCATCTACGAGCGCCGCCACACTCGCCGCCTGGAAGAGTTCGGCGGGCTGATGGCAGTGATGCCGCGCTATACGGCAGTTTTCATGATCATCACGCTGGCGTCGGTGGGCCTGCCCGGGCTTTCCGGTTTCGTCGGCGAATTCCTGGTACTGGTAGGAACTTTTGGCGCCTACAAGACTTGGCCGCACGGCGGGCCGATTTTTTACGCTCATCCCAAGATCCTGGCGGTGGTCGCCGCCACCGGCGTCATTCTGTCGGCGGTTTACATGCTTTATCTTTTTCAGAAAATGTTTTTCGGTCCGCTGTCAAACCCGCGCAACCGCGGCTTGAAAGATCTTTCGAACCGCGAGCTGGCGGTGTTCGCGCCGATGTTGCTGATGGCGTTTTGGCTCGGCCTTTATCCGTCGACCTTTTTGAGCGCCATCGATCCGGCGGTCAGGCGCACCATCGCCGAATTTCAACACAAGGTGATGATCAAAGTTCCCGAGGGCGAAAAAGCGCGCCTCATGCCCGAGGGCGGTGGCCCCGAACCCGTCAAACACAAAGAAGAATTGGACGATAAATTTTGAGGTTCCAAGCCCAATGACTTTTGACCCGAATCAACTCTGGCTGTCGATGCCGCTGATGATCGTTTCCGGCGGTGGAATCCTGCTGCTTTTGATCGAAGCCTTCGCGGTCAAAAAAGACGGCGGCGCGCGCTCGTTCTTGATGCCGCTAACGCTGGCGGTACTCGCCGCCGCAGCGCTGACCACGGTCATGTTGTGGGCGGAAGCGGGATCTGGATCGGGATCGCGCACAATCTTCTCCGGCATGTTGGTCTGCGATCGTTTCAGTCTGTTTTTTACCCTGCTGTTTTTGTCGAGCGCTGCACTGACCGCGATGCTGATGCCCGCCTACATGCGCGAGCACCGTTTCGAGTTCGGCGAGTTCTATTCACTTCTGCTATTTGCAGTTTCAGGAATGATCATGCTGGCCCAAGCGGTCGATCTAGTGACCGTGTTCTTGGGCGTCGAAACCATGTCGCTGGCGGTCTACGTGCTGACCGGCTGCTGGCGAAGGCAGGCGCGCTCGTCCGAAGCCGCGCTCAAATATTTTCTCACCGGCGCGTTTGCCACTGCGCTTTTGCTTTACGGCACTGCGCTGGTCTACGGCGTCTCCGGCTCCACCAGTCTTGCCGCCATCGGGCGGGAGGCCGCCCGGCTCGCCAGCCAACCGGTATTTCTCATCGGCATGCTACTTATTTTGGTAGCGCTCGCTTTCAAAGTTGCGGCGGTGCCGT
>JAHFDU010000111.1 GCA_023248835.1 Myxococcales bacterium
CTTTTTTTAGCTTGCGTAACAGCCGGCGATCAACCCCGGGGCCAAGTCCTTCGATGAATTCCTCCGTCGAAGAAATGTCAAATTCGCCAATTCCGTCGACCAAGTCGGCCAGCTCTGCATAGGCTTCCGCTTCGTCGCGCTGACGGGAGGGAAAGGGTGGTCGTTCGAGCGCAGGCGCACCCCGGCGCCCCTCGGGATCGGAAGCGAGCGGAGCGACCCCCGCCATCGCACTTGCGAACTCGTCGACTTCCTTGCGCGCCGACGCAGGCGCGGATTTGTTTTCGCTGGTTGGTTTTACTGAGGGCTTCTCGGCGAGTTGCTTTTTGAGAGTCGACGCCACCGCAAAGAACGGCGAATGAAAACCCGGCTTCGGCTTGTTCGATTTTGATCCCATGGCTGCAGCTTCGTGCTATTTCGATCCTTCGACAACCCCAGGGGCGCCCGGAAGTCAGCGTTGATTCGCACTTCGCGATTCTTACCACAGCCGACAGCTGACAGCTGACAGTGGAGAAAAATCGCAAAATCGCATTGACCCTCCCGTGAATTCGCTCTTGACGTGAATTCGCTCTTGAAAGGAGGGCTAGGGCAGGTGATTTCATGAATGAATCCAAAACTGTAGGCTGTCGGCTGTGAGCTGTCGGCGGCGCTCGGACTTCCGGGCGCCCCTGTCGACTACCTCTGTCGACTTGACACGCGCCGAGGCCCGTCGTATGCGCGCAACTAGGATGGTATCAGCGGTCATAGGGGCGCTCGTGGTTGGCACGATCGTGTCGAGCAGCAATTGCCCGTCCGCCGCCGCAGTGGAAGACGAGCTCGACCAGCTGCAGTCGTCGCAGAATTTTGTCGGCAAGGCGGAGCTATCAACCGAAGACAGAAAATTGCGGCTGATCTTGCGCGATGACCACAGCGAGATCATGGCTGCGCGCGACTTTGATCTCGGTCTATCTTGCGACCAGCGCACCCGTACCGCGGCACTGGTCCTGTCGGCATGGCAGGCGCACTTTCAGGCGCTTGTGGTTGGCGGCATCGCGCTGCCGCCGTCGTCGGTGCCGAGTCCGAAGCCTTCGATCGCGGCGCAGGTCCCCTCGGCACCAGCGATGATTCCGCTGAAGTCGCCATCTCCGGCGTTGACTGCAGCGGTGAGCAAGGGGCCTTCGAATCGAACCAGGGTGCTGCTCGACTACGACATCGGACTCGCTGCGATCGCTGCGGTCGATGGCAATGTAGCGCCCGGGGCTCGCGTCGACGGATCGCTTACCAAGCGAGGAGATCGATTCGCAGCTTATTTTGCGCTGTTTGGCCTGGGAGAGAGAAATTTCGGGTTTGTTCCCGGGACAGTAAATTACACCCGCGTCGGTGCTGCGTTGGGGCCTCGCGCTCGTTTTTCGTTTCGTCGCTTTTTTCTCGATCTCCATGTCGAGGCGGACGCGGCGCTGACGCTTGTCGAAGGCAACGGTTTCCAGCATTCGCGGCGCAGTTTTTCGTTTGATCCAGGTCTCGGCGGTGGGATGCGACTTGGCCGCGGTTTTGGCAAAGTAGCACCGTACGTTCTTATCGACGCCACCTTCTGGCCGCGCCAGCAGCTCGCCGCAGTGGACAATGTGTCGGGCCGTCCGTCACTGCCGAAGTTCGACGTGATGTTCGGCATCGGCGTTGCGTTTGGCAATCATCTATGAGTCGTTTTTTTGAAAGGTTCGCGCCGTTGCCGTCCCCAATAGGGAGAACGTGAATTTGTCTTTGACCGAGCGGCCCATCGCAACGATTGATCGTGCGCCTGCGCGCGACGTGGCGGAGCTTTACCGTTTGCATGGCCAGAAGGTGGAGCGGTGGGCGGGCTGGCTCGGCGGGCCCCTGCTCGATGTCGAGGATTTGGTGCAGGAGGTTTTTCTGACCGCGCATCGCCTCTATCCAAAATTCCGCGGCGAGTGTCAGGTGACGACCTGGCTGTACCGCTTGACCGCGAATGTGGTGCGTCACCGTCGCCGCAGCGAGCGCTTTCGACGCTGGCTCGGCGGTTCAGCGGAGGACGTAGCTGGCCATTTGTCGACCCCGAGCCGGCAAGGACCGGTGGAAGATCTTGAACGCAAACAGGCGACGCTGTTGTGCTATGAAGCGCTCGATCGGCTCAGCGAAAAGGAGCGCGCGCTGATTGTTCTATTTGAACTCGAAGAGAGGACTGGCCAAGAAATCGCCGCGCTCACCGGTAGAAAACTGGCCACCGTGTGGGTCGATCTCCATCGTGCGCGCAAGCGGTTCTCGCTTGAGCTTTCGCGTCTAGACAAAGGTGGAAACACATGACCCCGGAAGCGGAAAAGCTGCTGCTGCGCAAAGTGCTGCCACCCAAACCGCTCGATGGCGCCGCCCGCGCCCGAGTCGCGGCGGCGATTGATGAAGCGCAGGAAAAGGCGCTGGTGCGTTCCCATCCGTGGCGCCTGTTCGCACTGGCGACGGCGATCGGCGCGATTGCAGCACTGGTGTTAGTCGCCAATTGGCATCGACATCCCAAGATATCCGCTCGCCCTGAACTTGTGCTTCGACAGCCTCAGCATGAGCGGGAGCGCATGGCCGCTCGCCCTGAGCTTGTGCTTCGACAGGCTCAGCATGAGCGGGAGCCGCCTTCGACTTCGCAGCCGGATAATTCGGCGCTGCCGCTGTTTCAAAATGGCGACGGCCGTGCGCTACTCATCAGTCCGGGCACTGCTGCGCCCGACGAGAAATCGGGTTCGGTACGTTTGATCGAAGGCCGCTTGGTGGCGCGAGCGATCCATCGTCCCGTGGTGGTGCAGACACTGCGCGGCAAAGTGATTCTGTCGGTCGGTTCTGCTGCGGAAGTGGAAGTTCACTCTTTTGATGTTCAGATTGCGGCTCTTTCAGGAACGGTGCGAGTGAAGTGGTCAAGCGGCGCCAATGTTGAGATCTTGCAAGGTCAGAGAGTTTCGCAGAACGGACCACTCCCGTTTGATGAGAAGCGTGCTGCCGAAATGGCAGCAGCGGTGGGAATTGGCATAACACCGTCGGTGGTGGTTGCAGAAGAACAGAAGCCCAATCAGCCCGCGCCGCGCAAAATGCCCCTTGCAAGTCAAGCGCCGCTGCAAGCCACGCCGAAACCAGCAGCGCCAGAAAACCTGGCTGCAGACGCCGAGTCGCAGCTGTTTTCGGAGGCGTTGATGCAGCTGCGACGACATCACAACGCCGCCGCCGCACTCGGTGCGCTGGACAAGTACGATGCCCAATTTGCGCACGGCCGTTTTGGCGACGAGGCCTTGCTGGTTCGCATCGAAGCGCTGCTTTCAGACTTTCGTCACGACCAAGCGCTGCGCCGCCTCGATGAACTTGGCCATTTTTCCGGCCCGCGTGGCGCCGAGCTCGAAGTGTTGCGCGGTGAACTGCGCGCGCAGGCTCGCCGCTATAGCGACGCGATTTCCGATTTTGGCGCGGCGCTTAGGCGCGGAACTTTTGCCGAACGAGCGCTCTATGGACGCGCCAGCTGTTATTCCGAACTCGGCGACGTCGCGGCAGCGCGCGCCGATCTGGCGGACTACCAATCGCGCTTCCCCGATGGAAAATTAGCCGAACAGGTGCGCGAAGCGCTTGGAAAATAGTTTGTAAGGTTTGTGTAAGACCCGTCCCAAAGATAGGTATGAACATGAAATTTCATAAAATGGTTGGCCTTCTGTTCTTGTTCGCCGGTTGTGATGCGCTACACAACATCGGATCCATCGATCGTAGTGGATCGGACATGGGCCCAGACGGGAGCGGCGACTGCCCGTCCGACATCAACGCTGCGGTTGGCAAAGCGTGTGACCGATCCTGGCTTGAGCAGTGCGGCGGCTGCGGCCGCTGCCAGACTTGTCACGTTCTTCAATGCTCTCATGGAACATGGACTGCGATCGAAGTGTTTGCCGATTCCAGTTGCTATGCCGACATGCGCCCGGCGTCGACGCCGTGGACACAGGTTTCAAGTGGCACGACCGAGTATCTACACGGCGTGTGGGGCAGCGGCGACAAGATTTTCGCCGTCGGAGGATCAACCATTCTCCTGTCCTCGGACTTCGGCGCTCATTGGGCCGATGTGTCCCTGATGTCTGCGTCCGGCCGCGCCTTTTCCCTCAGCGGCGTTTGGGGGGCCGGGGCGGACTTTTTCGCGCTCGATGGACTGAGCTCGACGATATTGCACACCAGTGATGCAAAAAAATGGCTCATAGCTGACGTACAGCCGCCAGTCTCTGAACCGCTGCATGTAATTTGGGGCACCTCAGCGATCGATTTTTATGTCGCCGGAGGCTACAACACCGTTGAACATTTTAGTGCTGAACATTGGTCAAGGGTTGCGCTCGAGATCAGCTACGTCGGTGCCATCACCGGCTGGTCGGGTGGCATCCCGGGGGTACTTTTCGGCGGCGTCACGCAGATTGGCGGCCATCCCACCATACAAGAGCAAATTAGTCGCCAAGCGATCCGTACCGTGGTCCTCGATCAAGCGAGTCAGGGTGGTGTGAAAGGATTGTGGTCGGACGATGGCACCAACATGTATGCGGTTGGATTTACCGTACCAGAACATGCGCTGCTGTATTCGAGCCTCAATCGCGCCGGCTGGCAGAAAGTAAAAGGCGGCGATGCCGACATGCTCGAGAGCTCAGGGCAACCACTGGAGGGCGTCTTTGGTGACGGGACCACTGTTTTCGCAGTGGGTCTTGGTGGCACGATTTTCAATTGGAACACGCTCAAGATTGAATCGACCGGCACCACCGAACATCTCCGCGCCATTTGGGGCGCCGCCGGACACTTCGTTGCGGTGGGTGACAATGGCACCATTTTGGTCAAGACGGTTCAGTAGTTTCAAGCCAAGCTTCGACCGCTTCCCGGACGTTGTCGAGCGCCTCTTGACGTGACACACCCTGCGACCAACAACCTTTTAGCGCAGGCACATGGGCGACAAATCCGGCATCCTCGCCTTGTTCAATAATCACCTTGAGCTTCATGCGGTTTTATTTTACGGCAAGTCGGACTCTTCTACAATTGACCTCTTTGCGTAGACGGACCAACTCCTCGCGTTCGGTGGTCGTCACGTCAAGCGCTGCTGACTTGCCATTGGCTTTTCGCGTTTTGGGGAGTGTCCGTGAAACCGGTCAACCCCAACAATGTAGCGGTGGTCGCGCTAGACTGCTACATTTTCAGCGTGTGCCTTCGCCGCCTAGCCTTCGTCCTTGTTTCTCTTACCGTGCTGGCCTCACCAGCTCTTGCCCAAAGTGCGGATGCTGGCGCCGAGCCACCGGTGGGGCTCGAGTTACCACCTGCGCCGATTGGATTGCCAAGCGGATCACCATCGGACAAAGCGCATTGGCTCAAACTGCAACTCGATGCTGCGCTCGGTGATCCAGTGTTCCGCAGTGCCTTGGTCGGCGTGGCAGTGAGCGACGTCGAAAGCGGCAAGAGCCTGTATGGATACAACGAAACTGTGCTTTTCAATCCAGCGTCGAACGTAAAACTTTTCACCACCGCCGCGGCGCTGGCGCTGCTCGGGCCGGAGTATCGCTGGAAGACTGCGCTGTACACCGACGGCGCGCTGTCGGGTGGCGAGCTCAAAGGGCGATTGTACTTGAAGGGCTTTGGCGATCCGACCTTGCAGACCGAAGATCTGTGGCGACTGGTCTCTGATGTGGCCGCGGGTGGAGTGCGTCGCATCTCGGGCGATCTGGCGGTGGATGACACGTTCTTCGACGATGTGCGTCTCGGTCCGGGATTCGACCAAAAGCAGGAGGATGCGCCGTACCGCGCACCGAATGGCGCGTTGTCGCTCAATTTCAACTCGGTGAGTGTGCGGGTGTTGCCGGCAAACGCCGATGGTGCGCCGGCGCGCGTTGTGGTCGATCCGATGTCGAACTACTTTGTCGTTCACAACGAAGTACGTACGGCACAGAACGGTCACACCCAAATTACCATCGAATTGCAAGAGCAGCCCGGCCACATGGAGCTGTACGTCCGCGGCCGGGTTCAGCTCGGCAGCGACGGGCAGCATCAACAGCGGCGCATTGTCCACCCTGATTTTTACGCGGCGTACACTTTTCGCGAGCTCTGCCAAAAACGCGGCATCAAGATGTCAGGAGCGGTGACGCGCAAGGATACACCGCCGCAGGCGCGCGTTTTGGGCTCCCACTACTCGCAGCCGCTGGGTGTCGCGGTGCGCGATGTCAACAAGCGCTCCAATAATTTCATGGCCGAGCAAATCCTAAAAACGGTCGGCGCCGAGGTCGGTGGGCGGCCGGGCAGCTGGAAAAAAGGCGTTGATGCGGTGGCCGGCTTTCTTGAACGAGTCGGAATCGCACCGAGCGCCTATCAGATGACCAATGGTTCCGGCCTCTACGACAGCAATCGGTTTACTCCCGCGCAACTGGTGCTGCTATTGCGCGTTGCCTACCACGATTTTCGTTATGCGTCTGACTTCATCGGGTCGCTCGGCTTGGCCGGCGCCGACGGCACCGTCAGTCATCGCATGAGCGGTGGCGCAGCGGAAAGGTACGTGCGCGCGAAGACCGGAACGCTCGCTGGTGTGTCTTGCCTCTCCGGCTACGCGGGAGCGCCTGGCCATCAACCACTGGCGTTTGCGATCTTTATGAACAACCTGCCCGAAGTGGCCACCGCCCAAGCGCGCAAGATTCAGGATCGCATCGCCGAAATCCTGGCCACCTACCTGTCGGCAAAATAGCTACGCCCACGCCGGCTCCCCGGCAAAACAAGAGATTCCTTCGCAATCCAAGAAGTGGCAAGCTCCCGTCTTAGCGTCACTGGCGGGAGAAAAAAATGGGACAACGAAAACTGATCGCCTGCGCAATGTGGTGGCTTAGTTGCGGCAGCAACAGTGGAACCAAACCTCCGCTGGGCGGTGATCTAGGGTCGGTCGATGATCTCGGAGTCTCCACCGACTCGAGCGTGTCGCCTGATCAAGCACCTGACCTGAGCGGCCCGCCCGCGCCCGCCTACGACATTCACGCCGCCGATCGAACCGCATGCACTTTCGGCGCCGGCGATGGCACGCTCAAGACGGTCGGCCCGTCGGTGCCGCATGGCGATCAGCTGCCATTCAAGCACATCATCGTCTTTATGAAAGAGAACCGTAGCTTCGACAGTTACTTCTCTGAGTTGCCGGCTTATGGTGTGACCGACGTCGACGTTCCGAGCCCGACTGCTTCGAATCCCGACCCCAGCAATAACAATATGGCGGTTCAGCGTTTTCATGAGACCCGTTACTGCGTCGCCGATACATCGCATGCGTGGGACGCGGTCCACATCCAATATGACAACGGTATGATGGATGGTTTTGTAAAAGCCTCGAACCCCGGTGGCGCGCGCGCCATGGGCTACTACACTAACGCCGATTTGCCCTACTACTATTGGCTGGCCAAGACTTTTACGATCAGCGATCGCTATTTTTCAAGTCTGCTCGGCCCGACCTTCGCCAACCGCTTTTTCTTTTATGGCGCAAGTTCGTGGGGCGCCACCACCACCCCGGCGATTCCTCCCGGCGGAGTCACCAAGATCCTCGATCTGCTCGACCATGCGCATCGCAGCTGGCGCATCTATCACGACGGCCTGGTTTCGTTCGGCTTGACCTTCGGGATTCAATATGCGGGCAGCCCAATCAGCCAATTCGCAACCGACGTCCAGAATGACATACTTGCCGATCTGACCATCATCGATCCGAACTTCATTGGCACCGGGCAAAACGATGAGCACTCGCCGACCAATATTCAGTTTGGTGAGGCCGCCACCGCCAAGGTGATCGCTGCGCTCGCTGCCAATCAAGCGGTGTGGCAAAAGAGCGTGCTATTTCTGACCTACGACGAGCACGGCGGCCTTTACGATCACGTTCCGCCACCAGCGGCCTGCATTGCCGATGACAAGAAGCCACCGAATTTCATGTTTGATCGCCTTGGCATTCGGGTGCCGCTGATCGTGATTTCGCCCTACGCCAAGGCTGGCTTCGTCGGCCACACGGTTGCGGACCACACCAGTCTGACTCGCTTTATCGAGAATCGCTTCGATCTACCGGCGATGACCCATCGCGACGCCAACGCCTGGCCGATGCTCGACTTGTTTGATTTTGATCATCCGCCCTTCATGAATTTTCCCAGCGGCGCACCCTCGGCAGCTGCGTCCCAGCCAGGACTCGACTGGTGCAAGAACAACCCACCTGGCACCGGCAAGCCGTAGCGATCTAGACTGAAATCACGTTGCCTTGATCGACCCGCGTAGTCTTTGACCTTGTTGGCGATGGCAACGGCGACGATCTGTTCCACGACGTAGAGCGTTGCCTAGGCTGAACCGCGACCGACGGTGATGACTGAGCAGAGACGTCAACAACATCACGACAACGAACTGCCAGACGTAATTCGCAGGAGCTCAATGACACCCTACTCTATCTCGGTGAGTTGACTCGCCCGGTGACCCAGTCGGCCTATCGGATTGCCAAGTGATGATAAGAAGTCGCCAAGTCGCATGGCTGTCGTGCGCGTACCATTGCAATGGCCATTCTTACAGCAGCGAAAAAACTGGTGCTACGGGCGCTCCCAGTACCGGCGAGATCGTAGGCGACGCCATGATCGGGCGAGGTGCGAACCATCGGCAATCCCAGTGTCACATTGACGGCCGCTTCGAAGTCGATGAGTTTCACCGGGATCAATCCTTGATCGTGATACATCGCGACCACGGCATCGAATTGGCAATCGGGCAGGTCCAGTCGCGCATGGCGGAACACCGCGTCGGGTACATGTGGTCCGGTTATCTCGGCAAAAGGAAGCTGCTTGGCGGCAAGCTCAATCGCAGGTGCGATGAGGCGCTGATCTTCGTCGCCAAAATGGCCCTTTTCCCCGGCATGCGGGTTGAGCCCAGCGACGGCGATGCGCGGCCGCGCCAGATTGAAATCGCGCCGCAAGGATTCGGCAGTGTGGACGATGGTGGTGACGATGCCCTCGACTGAAAGGTGCGCGGCGACGCTGGCAATGCCAACGTGCGTCGTGGCCAGCGTCACTCGCAAACGAGGACCAGCCATCATCATGCTGACGTGCTTAACGCCAAGTCGCGCAGCGAGAAATTCGGTGTGGCCCGGAAACGCAAACCCTGTCGCCAAACACGCTGCTTTGCTAATTGGCGCGGTCACCAGCGCGTCGAGCGTAGCAGCGTCGGCGACTGCACGCTCGAGACAGGCGACGGTTGCTCGTCCGGTCTCGGCAGTCGGCCTGCCCGGCGTAATCGCTTTCAGCGTCGAGGTTTCGATCAGCCGATCGCCGGCCACCTCAAGAACACACCGATCGCCGTACACGATCCACTCGATGCCAGACGAAAAAACGCTGCCGTCCTGGAGAAGCGAGGTCACCAACTCCGGACCGATGCCGGCAGGATCGCCCATGGTGATGCCAATTCTCATGTTTGTGATCTAAACAGATTTCTCGCAGATCGGTGCGGTTTTCGCCTGGTTTCGCCGTTTTGGCGCTACAATTGCCATCTGTGCTGCGTGAACTTGTCACCACTGCCTTGCTGGCGTTGTCGAGCGCTTCGACCAATGCGCACCCGGGAGCGCGGCCGGGAGAGTCGTTCACGTTTAGTTTTTCGATCAACTCCATCGAAGCGGGTAGGGCGCGGATGGTGGTAGGCAAGCCGGTGCTCAGACTTGGGCGCTCTTTGGTTGGCGTGCGCGCCCAAGCTGAGACGTTGCCATGGCTCACACTGATCGCCAGTTTTAACGATGAGTACACCCTGTCCATCGACGAGAAGACCCTATTGCCGGTCGAGTTAGAAAGGATCGAGCGCGGTACGCGCCAAAGGCGCATCAAGACTGCGGTCGACGGCGAAGGGCGGCAGGCGCAAGTATCGGTTACACCACCTCCGCCCAAAGGCGGCCGGCGCGACCTGCAATTTGTCAGTGCGGTGCGGGACCCGATCGCCGCGTTGTTCGCGCTGCGTTCGATACCGAGTACTGGGTGGGCGCCGATGAAGTTTCTCGTGCTCGACGGGATCGCTCTGTGGCAGGTGAGTCTATCGAGCAGTCACAATGAGAAACTTCGGCTGGAGCATGACCAGCCCGGCTCGCCGGGACACGCCGCGGTGAGGTTTGATGGCATGGCGCAACGTCTCGATGACAAGGGCCAGCCGACCAAGAAGCCCGAGCGACATCTGTCGGTATGGCTGTCCACCGACCGAGATCGCGCACTGTTACGCGCCGAGACCGAGACCGATATCGGAATGGCCTCTGTCGAACTCACTGGCTACCAGCCCCCCAATCGCCGTCGCGATGGCACGCTAATCGAACTGCCGGGAATTCAGATCGATCGTTGATGCTGAAGTCGACAGTCGTATTACATTCTCATCTTGTAGCCGACGTTGCGCACCGTTTCGATCATTGCATCGGCGGGCGTTCCCAATTTGGCGCGCAGGCGGCGAACGTGAATATCGACGGTGCGGGTGCCACCAAAATAGCGGTAGCCCCACACCTTGGAGAGCAGCTGCTCGCGCGTGAAAACCTTATTAGGCGTCTGAGCCAAGAATTTTAAGAGCTCGAATTCTTGGTGGGTGAGCTCGAGCTTTCGTTCCTGCAGGTGAACTTCATAGCCGGCCAGATCGATCTCGAGATTTCCGATTTTGATGAGTTCGTCATGCGAAAAAGAGGCGAAGCGCCAGTCGAGTTGGCGCAGCCGTGCGTACAGTTCGGCTGGCACAATCGGCACCAAGACAAAATCGTCGGCGGCGCGCACATCGAGGCTGGGTAGACGGCCGAGTGACACTGCCATCAGCGCTGGCACTTCGGA
>JAHFDU010000112.1 GCA_023248835.1 Myxococcales bacterium
CAAGGTGGTACCAGCGTCGCCGCCGGTGATCGCTCCGGTTTCCGCACCAGCCCCCAATCCCGGCGCTGCCAGCCACGAGACCACACAAACCAGCACGCGCTGGGAAAACGAGCAGGACACCGAGAGCGACATCAACGATCGATTCGCGTCACCGACTTATGGCGGTGGCATCGGCCTTTTTCGCACCATGACCGCCGACGCCGGAGGCACCGGCTACTTGCGCCTAGCGCTTCATTTTGGCGGTTTCCGCCAAGATTCGTTTTTGATCAAGGGAGACAGCAACTCCTTTTTTGCCGGCCGCCTGACGCTCGGCTACACCCCGTGGAAATACATCGACCTTTATTTGTCGCTGTTCAACACCTCCAACAAGAACATTCGTGTCGACACCGGGAAGTCCGATCCGGAAGTCATCTTGGCCCTCGGCGACGTCGGGTTTGGCGTCAAGGGCCACTACAAAGTCATTCCCTCGCTTGATTTGGGCCTCCACCTCGGAGTGAAATTCTTGAACTCGGTCAGCGGCATCAGCGTCGACGCCGGCTCGACCAATTTCGCGGTTGACGCGATCGCGACGTTCGACCTGCGTCCGCTCGCCAAGAACGTGCCGCTGCGGTTTCACCTCAACCTCGGTTTTCTCTACGACGGGTCGCTCTCGCTCCTTCCTGCCAACCAGTGTTCGAACTCGGTGTCGAATGATGTTTGCATTCATTCACGCGTCGTCGAGACTTTTGCCTATGGCATCAGCTCCTCAAGGATGCGTTTTTCGCTCGCCGTCGACGCGCCGATCGTCACCCATCGAGTGGGCTTGCAGCCTTTCCTCGAGTATCACCTCGACGGTTTTGTCGGTGACGGCGACACCGCCATCGTCAAAGCGTTGAAGCTTGATAGGAGCGTGCCACCCGACCAGCTGTCGAGCACGGTGGCGCAGCTGCTCACCCTCGGCTTTCGGCTGCGGCCGGTGGCCGGCCTGTTTGCCGACATCGCCGTCGACATCGGGCTGTCGAGCAACGGCTTCCGTTATGGTGGCCCGGTGATTCCATGGGCGATCTACAGCGGCGTCGGCTTTGCTTTCGATCCGAGCCCGATCCAGCGGAAGACCAAGATCGTCGACACCACAGTGACGCGTGAACTGTCGGTGGGCAAACCTTCGGGCCGGGTGCGCGGCACCGTGCGCGATGGCAAGACCAGGCAGCCGATTGCAGGCGCCATGGTCAAATACGTGGGCGTCCGAGTCAATTCACAGATCACCGGCGAGGACGGCACCTTCCTTTCTTATGACATGTCGGCCGGCCCGGTGGTGCTCGACGTTTCTGCCGAGCACTATGCCGCTGCCCGGGTAAGTTCAAGCATCAATCTCAACACCGAGACCACCGTCGAGGCGCTACTCGAACCCAACTCGTGGGGCGATGTCCGCGGTCATGTCACCGACGGACACGAACCGATCTCAGCCTCAGTACGACTCGAAAATCTCAAGACCGGATCGATTCTCGACGCTGAAATCGCGCCGCTCGGTGCTTACAGTGCCAAGCTGCCACCGGGTGAATACCGCATCACCGCGGAAGCACAGGGATTTGGCGCCAAGATGAAAACGCTGACGGTGACCATCGGCAAAGCAGAAATCGTTGACTTCCTGCTGCGCAAGCGCGGCGCTGCTTCCAAGGCATCGCTCGGCAAGAGCGAAATTTCGCTCAAAGGATCGATCTCGTTCAAGAGCAAGAGCAACGAGCTAACCTCGTCGAGCGCCACGTTGCTCGACGACGTCGCCGATCTGATGCAACAAAACGCGCAGGTCAAGAAGCTGCGCGTCGAGAGTCACACCGACAACAAAGGCAGCGCCGACGAAAACATGGTGCAATCGCGCACCCGCGCTCAGGTGGTGGTTGATTATCTGGTCAAACAGGGCGTCGACGCCGCTCGCCTCGACGCCGAAGGCTTCGGCGGCACCAAACCGCTGGTACCCAACCTAACCTCTCAAGCCCGCTCAAAAAATCGCAGAATCGTACTTAGGGTAGAACAGTAACTATCTGCCTGGGACAGTCCTGCGTCCGCGCAGGTCTGTCCGCTTCGTTCCCATCAGACAGTCCTGCGTCAGAGTTCATCGCGATTGACTCGCTTACCGCTTCGGAGTACGAGGGATTAGGCCATGCTGTCTTGGTTGGTTTTGAACGCGACGCTGGTGGGCGCGACCGAAGTGCGGTCCGACACGGACTGCCCAAGCGCAGACGATGTCGCTGCCGAGCTGGTTGGCCTGTCGTCGGGAGACAGCGCTCCTGGCAGGTTGGAGATTCATGGCCCGTCTCCGCTCAAGGTCGAGTGGTGGTCGGGCGGCGTCAAGGTTGCCGAGCGCCAACTATCCCGCGGCAGCTCCTGCCATGCGCACGCCCAAACCATCGCGGTGATCATGACCACCTGGCAGGCCAAGTTTCGCTCTTCCGCGACGCTCGAAGCGGATGAATTGTTGCTGCCGGCGGTCGAGACCTCCGCCGTCGGACCGGCAGTGAGCCAAGCAACCGCAACGGCGTCGCCAAGACGAGAGAGCGTAAGGTTTGACATTGCCGCAGCGCTGGTCGGCGCGCTCAGCGGAATCGACTTTTCACCAGGCGCGCGCATCGACGCCACGCTTGCTCCGCCCCATCTGCCCGTGGCTGCACGAATTACCCTTGCCGTCACCGGACCGCGCACGCTTTTTTTCGCCGGTGGCAGTTCCGATTGGATACGCGCTTTTATGGCCGTCGGGCCGGCATACCAAGTGGCCGCGCCGCATTCTCGCTTTGATTTTCATCTCGAGGGGCTGCTGGCGGTGCTGAGCGTCAGCGGCCAGGGATTCGTCGCCTCGACCGGCCGAGCCTACAATTTTGACCCTGGCATCGGCGGCGGCGTGCGCGCCCTGATGCCGGTCGGCAAGTGGGGGCCATTCCTCGATCTTTCGGTGGTGGGCTGGCCTCGGCGGCAAGCCCTGGTCGTGCTCGGCAGTGCGGCGACGACCCATGTTCCGCAGTTTGATCTGCTTTTCTCTATCGGCATCGCCGCTGGCGATTTTGGGCGCCCCGCGCAGCCAAGCGCCGGTGATCCGCAAGGTCCACCCGTAAAAGGTCAGAAACCATGAAAGGTTTCGCCTCCAAGGCACACTTATCTCTTATCCAACCGATAATTCCCCACCTGGTGTCGCAGAAAACCGAAGCGCCCTGCCCTCCGGTGGCGCTAGAAGTCGGGGCGCTCTACCGCGCCTATGGAACACGCGTCGCGCGCTGGGTCGGTCGGCTCGCCCCCGAACTCGACCGCGAAGAGCTGGTGCAGGAGATTTTTCTTTGCGCGCACCAACGGCTGCCCAGCTTTCGCGGCGAAGCCCGAGTCAGCACCTGGCTGTATGGCATCACCCAAAACCTGGTACGCAATCGGCGCCGCAAAGAATGGGTGCGACAATTGTGGAGCCGGGTGTCAGCGACAACAGCGCCGCGGCTATCGACCTCACCGCTAGAAGAGCTCGAGCGGCGCGAAGCGGCGCGGAATTTGTACCGCGCCCTCGACAAATTACCCGAAAAAGATCGCAATACTTTCATTCTGTTTGAGATCGAAGGGCTCCCCGGTGTCGAGGTCGCTGAGCTCACTGGGCAATCGGTGGCAGCGGTGCGGGTGCGACTGAGTCGAGCCCGGGCGCGCGTCGGTGGAGAACTAGAACGACTTGTGGCAAAGGAGATGCGTGGAAACGACCTCTAACGGCTTGCCGGACGGCCTGCCGAACCGCCTGATCGACACGCCGGCGGAGTTGCTCGGCGCTCGTGATCAACTGCTCAAGCGGTCGCTTTTGCGCCTGCCCGAACCGGCCGAACTGCCAAGCGCAACGCTCGCCCGCATCGAACGCGCGCTACTGCAACCGCCGGTGCGACGAATCTACTGGCCGACGCTGGCGCTCGGCCTCGGTGCGGTAGCGATGGCTGCTTTGCTCCTCGCCAGGCCTCACCGAGCGGCGGTCCTTCGGGCAGTCCCAGCGCCAACTCCGGCCGCAGCAACCACGGCGATGCGGACGCTTTCCGAGGGACGCATGTGGGTCGAGACCGACCGTTTGGCCATTTCGATCGCCCTCCCAGATGGCATCGTACAGGTACATCCTCACGCACGAGTGGAACTTACGGTTCGCGATTTTCATACCCAGATCGCTTGCTACTCTGGCAGCGCCGAGGTGGTGTGGAGCTCGTCGATGCAGCCGCTAGAAATCGGCGAAGGCACCGTGCTTGAGGATCACAAATTGCGGGTACTCTCCGACGCCGAAAGAGCCAACCTAGCGCGCCCAGCGTCGAGCGTTGTAGAACAACGAGAAACTACCGTGCGCGCTACCCCACGACCCTATGCAAAAAAAGAGCCTTCGGCCGAAGCCGAACTGTTGTTGCCTGCGTTGCGCGCGCTCAATAGCGGCGACGGAAAGGCAGCGCTGGTCGCACTCGACCGCTATGACCAACACTTCGTCGCCGGTGAACTTGCAACGGAAGCAAAAGCAACGCGGGTGCGAGCGGAACTGATTTTAGGAAACCACTCGGCGGCACTGGCCGAGCTCGATCGAATGGATCTTTCAGGGGCCAGCGAACTACAGATCTTGCGCGGCGAATTGCGCGCCGAGAGCGGTCGTTGCACACGCGCGCTCGAAGACTTTGCCCACGCCGGTGGTAAAACATCCGAGGGACCGTTGGCAGAGCGCGCGCTGTACGATCGCGCCGCCTGCGAGTCGAAACTCGACTCGAGTGCCGCGCGCGCAACGTTTGAGGATTACTTGCGTCGCTTTCCGCACGGCGCTTACGTCGCCAAAGTGCGTCACGCCCTCGGGCAGTAAGACATTATTCACTTGCCAATCTCGTCCGACATCGACGCGCTGGTGAGTGCCGGTAAACTCGGCGAGGCGGCGCGGGCACTCGAGAAAGTGGGAGAACTTTCCCGCGCGCAGACGCTTTACGAGAAGGTGTGGGATTACGCCAGCGCCGCGCGGGTGGCGCGAGCGCAAAATGATCTACCGAGTTTGATCGGTTTTCTCGTCGAGCTCGGCGATCTGGAAGCGGCACGGCAGACTTGCGCAGATGTTAGGAAGAAAAGCGATCCTGCGCTACAAGCGCGGGCGGCACAGATATGCGAACGAGTCGGGCTTTGGCTCGACGGGGCCATGCTCGCCGAAAATCTCGGGCAGCTAGAACGCGCCATCGAGCTCTATCGCAAGGCGCCGGCTCTGCTCGAAGTCGCGCGACTGCAGCTGATTGTCGGAAAGCTCCGCGACGCTGGCCAGACCTATGAAAGCCTGCTCACGCATTCTGGCAGCGACGCTGCGGCGGCCCATATCGGACTCGCCGATGTTTTGCGCACTTTTGGTCGTCAGGGTGACGCTGTGGTGCATTTGCAAAGAGCGATTGCACTCGGCGATGCAAAAACGACAACGACTGCGACCTCGCAGCTGGTGATCGAGCTCGACGCGCTCGGGTACCGACAAGCAGCGGCGATCGCTTTTGATCGTCTATCGGAAGAAGCAACGCTCGACACCTTTCTGCGTCGACCGCGGCCGAGCTCGACTCGCATCGCCGGGCGCTACTCGATCGAGCGACTGCTCGGGTCGGGCAGCATGGGACGCGTCTATCTCGCACACGACGATCTTTCCGCTCGTCGGGTCGCGTTAAAGGAGGCGCATCGCCCGAAGGAGGGAGCGACGATCCCCCATTATGAACGTTTCGTACGCGAAGCCGGCATCATGGCGGCGCTTGCCCACCCAAATGTTGTCGCGCGGATCGAATTTCATCAGCAGCTCGGTCTGCTGGCGCTCGAATACATGGAGGGCGGCACGCTGCGCGATCGCCTGGCCAAGCCGCTCGGGCCAGAATGGGTCGCGCGCATGGCTCGCGAGATTCTCAGCGGGCTTGAAGCCGCGCACAGTCAAGGAGTGATTCACCGCGACGTCAAGCCGCCCAATATTTTTTTTACCGACACCGACGTCGCAAAGCTAGGCGATTTCGGCGTCGCGCATTTGCAAGATCTTGGAGCCACCCAGACCGCGGGATTCATCGGCACGCTGGCCTATCTCTCACCCGAGCAGATCTCCGGAGCCACTATCACCGTCGCGGCCGATTTCTATTCGCTCGGCGCCACCCTGTTTGAAGCACTCACCGGTCGACTGCCCTTCTTGGGCCCCGACTTTGTCGCCCAGCACCTCGGCGAAGTTGCGCCCTCGCCGTCGTCGATCATTCCATCTTTGAAAAAATGGGATGTACCCATTGCCCGCGCCCTACAAAAAGATCCGCAAAAACGTTTTTCCTCGGCAAGCGAATTCTTGCAAGCGCTGCCAACCTCATAGCGCCAACGCCAGTCGCCGACCGACTGCCACCCTCGATCCAGTAGATCGGCGACCTCGAGCGTTGGCGCTGACCAAAGCTGACTGGTGTCGCTGGTGACCGCTGCCGCAATCAAGAAACCAAGCACGGCCGCTCCAAGAAAACACAAGAGAGCGAGATACATTCGACGAACTTTACTGTGATATCGATTCCCCGCCACGGCAAAGCAGGCGCCGACAAGGTCAACGACAACGCAGCGCAGCGAAGTCGAAGGGCACCAGCCCAAGTCCTTCGACAGGCTCAGGACGAGCGAATTTAAGATGCGATTGCCTGGCTCTAGCGTCGTTTAGCCAGCACCAACACGGCGAACAGCATCGGTACGCCGTTGCGCGCACCTTGCGCGATGCCGAGGCCAAACGTGTCCCAATTATTTTCGTACAGCGCAGTGCTGCGATCGTCGGCAAGTTCGGCAAGTAGGCCAGCGTTTTCGACCACACTGCGGGCACTGGCAAAACGGCGGCCGAGATGCGCCACCTCTTGGTTGCACAAAGCACCCGCCTCTGCAGCCGAAAGCGACCGCGCCACCCAAGCGTCGACCGTCCGCTTTGCAATCGCCGACAGATCAGAATCCACAGCAACCGGCGGCAGACCGCGCGCTTTTCGCAAAACCAAGATACGGTCGATGAGCTGCTTCGACGAGTCTCCAGTCAAACGATCGGGCGGACGCACCATCAGCTGAGTCACAATCAGTTCGCTCTCGTCGTCGAGCACCGCACCCACTCCAAGACGAGTCGCATTCGGATCGAGCAGATTCTTGCGGTGACCAGGACTGTCCATCAGCCCGCGCTCGACCTCGGCTGGCGTGTGCTCGCGTGCGATGTTCTCGAGTACCACTGCGGCTTCAATGTGCGCGCGCCGCAGACGCTCCCCTGCGTTGCCCGACGTTGGAGAAATGTGTCCGATATAATGGTGTTCGCGCATGTCGCTCGAATGTGCGCGTGCCACCGCACTGAGATTGGCGTCGAGCGCAAGTGGCGCGACGCCAAATTGAGCGCGGTCGCGATTGATGAGTCGCGCAATTTCCGCCTCCGCATCGGCGATCGAGCGCGGCGCGTCAGCGAAGTCCGGCCCAGAACGCGCCGCAACCGCAACTTCGTCGAACGGGGCCACCCCACAATAGAGCGGAAAATTTGCCAGCACTGCGGTGCCGAAGCGATCCTCACCCACCACTTCGATCTGAAATCGTCCGCGCAAATCGCAAACAAACCTCGACAAAAAATGATCTTTGTCGACCTGTACCGCCAGCCGTACCACCTGTCCTCGCGGCGAAGTCACAAACACTTCAGGTCGGCCGTAGGGCGCACGCAATTGGCCGGCGATCGCAGCTGTCCGTCCGAGTGGCTGCGTGCTCGCCATCAGCGCCGGCGCACTCGGAAGGACAATGAACGACTCCTCGAGCGCGACCAGCACTTCGTTCTGCAGCCCGCGCTGCCGCACCGCCACCGCCATGCGGGAGTAGTGAGCGCCCGGGATCAATTGGCCGAGCCGGCCTTCCAACTCCTTGACCAGCGAGACGTCGTCGCCGATGTCCGCCGTGGCCACGATCATGTGTGGCGTCGGTTCGACAATGCCCTCCCGCCAGAGCGCCGCCTGAACCATCGCGCTCGCCGGCCGCCCCGACGGCGGCAGCGAAGCAAGCACGGTCTTGGTGGCACGTGTCAAACGTTCATCGAACACGATTCCGGTAGCGCCGAGACGGCGCGCCGACGCCACCAGCTCATTCTCCAGTCGCACCGGCAGCGTCGCATCGAGCGCGGGCAAGATCGAAAACAGCGCGCCCAAGAATACCAACAAGCCGGTCACCGATTGATGGGCGCTGGGCGCGCGCCGCCGACGTCAACTTGTGCGGCGATCAGGCCGGCCACCAGCGCGCGTCGGAGATCGGCTTCGAGCGCAGCGATGTCGGCTGATCCGGCATAGCAGCTGAGTGACAACTCGATTCCAATTGACGGAAATCCGCTCACCCGTGCGTGCGGTTCGGTGAGGCGCCGCTCCGACGCGATCATCTCCATCAGCGTCAGCGCCCGCTCTACATCCGCCGCTTTGGCGATGAGCACCTTCACCTCGGCACGCGCCGGCGTTCTTAAGTTAACCACGCGAGAGTTGACCAATTCCGTGTTGGGGACGATCAGTAGATTGCTGTCAGCCATTTGGATTCTCGTCGAGCGCATGCCGATGGTGACAACCTCGCCAACTTCGCTCGAGGCCAAACGAATTCGATCGCCGGGACGAAACGGGCGATCGACTAGCAAGGTAAAACCGGCCAGCATGTTGCCGAGCGTCTGCTGCGCCGCCAGTCCAATCGCCAACGAGCCGATGCCGAGCGCCGCCACCAGCGACGAGACATCGGTGCCGAAATGCTTGAGCACCGCGATGACGAACACCAAACCGATGGTGAGCGTCGCCACCTTGCTACCGAGCGGCACATACTCGCGCTCGATGCGCTCGCGATCGCCGTTGTGGATGTGCGAAATCGACTGCGCCAGCAAAAATGCGATCAGCCCTGAGACCAAACGCGCCGCAACAAAGGCGGCAGCGACAAACAACAGCGACGACAACACTTGCTCGACGTGCGGGTTTAGCGGCGCAATTTGCGCTGAGGCGTAGAGGCCGGCATAGAAGAGCAGCAGCACCAATCGGCGCGCCAATGGGTTGGCGCTGCTGGCGCGAGTAGACGCGGGGCTGCGGCGCGCCCAGCGCAGCAGCAAAAGGCCAGCGACAACTGCCGGCACCAGCGTCGCGACCAAAAGCGCGATCGCCAAGGTCACGCGCTCGCCGCGCGCAAGGCTGTCGAGATCAGTCCAGGTGGTGGGATGAATGAGAATAGAAAGTGACAGGGGAAAGCTCGCGTTAATTCGGGCGCGCGATCCTCTTCAGACTCATTTTGGCCGCCGGCGCCGCCACCTTGTCGGCAGTCTTGAGCGCGTTTGCCTTGGTCGGAGCCACGCCCTTCTCGTCGCCGAACACCAGGGTGCCAAAACGATCAAGCGCGTGGAAATCGCCTACCATTGGTGGCGACCAAGCCGACGCCTCCTGCTGCCGATCTTTGGGCATATCGAGTCGGAAGAAATTCATTCGCCACTCGTTGCCCACCACCGGCGGTACGTTCTTCATGGTTTTCTCACGCCCGCGCGCAGCTTCGAGCGGCACCGCAATTTCGGCTACCCAGCCCTTGTCGACATCGCCACGATTGTCGACAGTTCCGTCGACCTTGACCGCGGTCTTCATGGCCGAATCCCAGTCGTTTTGATTCTGACGATAGGCCTGCAAATAAGAGTCAAACGTGGTGTTCTTCGGATTGACCTGCAACTCGATGTAGTTCTTGCCGTCACCGTCGGCGTCGATAAAAATCTCGACCGCCTCCTGCGTCCACAGCTTGTCGTCGTGCTTGGTCATCGTCGTCCAGATGTCTTTGTCTTCGACCTGAAACGCGACGTAGAGATTCTTGTCGTCCCATAGCACTTTGGCCTCGGTGTGCTGGTTGGTCAGCGTGCCATCCATCGTGTGCACAAATGCGCCAGTGGTGCCGGCCTGCGCCCACGCCACCTCGTCGAGCTTGCCGTCGAGTTTGATGGTGCCCGGCTTGACCCGGCGCACCACCAAGCTCCTGCGCTCATGCTCACCACCGCGCTCGATCGGAAGCTTGACCGAGAGCAGGCGATTTTCACCGTCGCTCGGGCCCTTGACCACCTTCATCCGCACTGGGCCCTTCCAAGCGCCGACATAGATCTCCAGGCCATTCGACGGCCAGCTCTGCGGCACGGTCATCTTCTGGATGTCGCGAATGATCTCGCCCTTCTTCCAGATGCGCAGCGGGTACTTGCCCGCGATCGGAACGTGGTCGGCATTCAGATGCGCCTTCTTGGTGTCGGGCGCCTCAAGATGAACGAACAGTTTCCAATCATCAGTGACAGGGGTGTTGACCTTCCAGTAGTGGGTCATGTTGAAAGGCTTTCCCGGCACCACCGTGTCGGTGTCGACGTCGCAACCAAGATAGGTGAGCTTGTCCTCGAGCTCACCGTTGACCGGATGCTGCACCGTCGCTGGCGGAGCGGTCAAAATGTTGGCGCGCGCGGCCTTGAGATCCTCTTCACTCGGCATGTCGGGTGTCTGCTCGACACAGCCGGCAGCAAAAACCAGGGCGAAAAAAGCGCGGGGCGGAAAACGATACATAATTTCCTCCAAATTCCGGTTGATTGCGAAGGCCTTTCATTAGCTGGAATCGCGGCATTTTGCAAGCGTGTCGAGCTTGTCGAGCTCTGACCGCCAATCACTTCGGGTGAGCTAAGTAATCGAAACCGATCTTGTTTTTGCCGCAAGGGTTCAGGAGCGGTTTCACGATCAGGTTTCGATCTCATTTCTCGCTTCTTCCCATCCGGAAAAAAATCAAAACCGGACGCCAGCGGTCAGAGGCGCCGCCCGAGCCGGGCGACGAG
>JAHFDU010000113.1 GCA_023248835.1 Myxococcales bacterium
CAGCGCCCAGCCGATCGCCTGCAACGAGCCGCCTTCGATTTGCCCCTCGACCAGAATCGGGTGGATGGCGCATCCGACATCGATCGCCGCCGTCAGCTGTGTGCAGCGCGCCTGGTAGGTGCTGGGATCAACTTCGACATCGGCAATATTGCAGCCCCAAGCGTACGCGCCGTAGGCGTCGCCCTCATAAGTTTGATCGTTCCACACGATGTCGCTCGGTGGCGCATAAGTCTCGACGACTTCGACGTCGCCCCGTTCTGCAAGCAGCAGACGCGCGCGGCGGCGAAAATCCTTGGGCGAATCGTACCCACCGATCTGCGCTCTCAATTTTCGTGCAGCGCGCTCTAAAATCCGGCCCACCACCATGCACGTGCGCGACGCCACCGTCGGGCCGCTGTCGGGAACCCGCGAGGTGTCGGGATCGGAGGTCTCGATCCACTCGTAAGGAATCTCGAGCGAGTCGGCGACGATCTGCGCCAGCATGGTGCGCGTCCCCTGGCCGATCTCTGTCGACGCACAAAGAATTCGCACTCCGTTTTCGGTCAAGGCCACGCCCGCGCGCGAAGCCAGTTTCACTTCGCCGCCGCCGGTAAAACCGGAGCCGTGAAAAAACAGCGCTACCCCAGTTCCGCGTAGCGGCGTCGAGTGCCGCACCGCTACCGTCTTCCGCGATCGCTGTTGTTTCACCTGCGCCTTTTTGTGCCGCTTGAGCGCGCGATCAAGCACCACCTCGGCGCTGACCGAGTCTTTGAGCCGCTGCCCGGTGGCGGTGACATCACCGGTACGAAAGAGATTTTTTCGTCGCAGATCGATCGGATCGAGGTCGAGCTTGGCGGCGATTCGATCCATCTGCAGCTCGGCTGCAAACTGCGATTGGGGCGCGCCAAAGCCGCGAAACGCGCCACTCGGCGGTGTATTCGTTTGTAATACACGGCCGCGGATGCAGACATTGTCGCAGCGGTAAGGGCCGGTGGCGTGGATCGCCGCGCGCGACAGCACCACCGGCGACAGCGTCACATAGGCGCCGCCGTCGAGATCCAGATCGATCTCGATCGCCGTCAGCGTACCGTCCTTGCGCACGCCGGTCTTGTGGTGCACGCACGAAGGATGGCGTTTGGTCGTCGCCAGCAGATCTTCGTGGCGATCGTACATCATCTTCACCGGGCAGCCCGCCTTGCGTGCCAGCAGCGCCGCGTGCCCAGCGATGATCGATGGATACTCCTCCTTACCGCCGAACCCACCGCCGGTGGTCACTTGCACGACGCGAATCAGCTTGCGTGGTAGACCAAATAGAGTCTCAAGCGCGCGCACCACGTAGTACGGGCACTGCATCGATCCGTAGACCGTAATGCCTCCGTTTTCCGGCCTCGCAATCACGCCGTTAGTCTCGATGTAGAGCTGCTCTTGATGGCCGGTGCGGTACGTGCCCTCGACAATTACGTCGGCTGCAGCAAAGCCCTTTTCGCCGTTTCCTTTCTTGATCGACATTTCTTTGAGCACGGTGGTGCTCTGCTCAAAATCGAACACCGCATCCTCAGCAGCGTAGGTGATCCGAACATGTGCCAGCGCGTCATAGAGTCGCTCGCGATCCGCATGCGCCAACAGCAGCACCGGTTCGTGTTTGTGGTGGACCCGCGTCGCCGCCAAGAACGGCTGATCTTCGACGATCATCGCCACCACATTCTTGCCCGGCGCGGCAATGTCGCGATGATCGACGATGGTAAAGTCCGACCAATCAAACGCCTGATCACGCTCGACCGAGACGATGCGCCCGCGTGCGATGGTCGAGCGCACGGTGCGGCCGTAGATCATGCCAGGAAAGCGCAAGTCGTCGACGTACTTGGCTTCACCCGAAACCTTGTCCATGCCTTCGGTACGCAAGACGTTGCGGCCAACCGCTGGTTTGCGTTTCGACATTGCGCGCGATTAAAGCGCGACGACAAACCGCTTGCAAGCAACTCAGCTATCTCAAGCGTTCGAGCGCGCTTAGCATCGGCGCCGGGATGCGTTTTTCGAAATCGATCCAGACGCGGGCGTCACCGCGGCAATCATACTGGCGACAGACCGCAGGACGGTGCTCGTAGATCGTACAGTCGAGGGTCTGGCGATCACGATGGCTGCAATAGCCGTCCCGCTCGTGGCGAATGAGATAGGGCTCAAGCACTTCCCAACGCACTTTGCCCTCGTCGAGATCCTGGGTCGTCAGCTCGAATGAAAACGAACAGCAGCGCCCCTGACAAAGAGGAAATAGGGCGCGGCAATCGATGTCGGTGGGCGGCACTTCGTACTTGTCGATGTACTGGCGCAATCTGACTTTGCGCGGCTCGGCGTTGCCGACCGTCTGCGCCACGCGATCGAGATGCTGCTTGTGACCGGCAGTGAGCAGCTTGTTGCCAACGAGGATGTCGATCAGCTGATCAAACTTGGCGCGCAGTTCGGCAAGTTCGCGCTCACTCTTGATTCGCGCATCACTGGCACGTCGCATCGCCGCTGCCAGCGCTTCGTATGCTTCGTCTGCATTCATGGGCAGAATTTTACGCCAAGTGGCGCTCAAAAAAAACGAAGATGCACTGCCAGGCAGGGGCGCCCGAAAGTCCGGGCGCCGCCGACAGCTCACAGCCGACAGCCTATAGTTTCGGATTCATTCATAAAATCACCTGCTCTTAGTCCTCCTTTCAAGAGCGAATTTACGGGAGGGTCAACGCGATTTTGCGATTTTTCTCCACTGTCAGCTGTCAGCTGTCGGCTGTCGGCGGTGGTAAGAATCGCGAAACGTGAATCAACGCCGACTTCCGGGCGCCCCTGCACTGCCAGGCCTGTTTGGACTTAAGCGGTAGAAATTTTCTATAGAGAGGCCCGATGAGCTTTTCTAAAACCCGCGACGTCGACACGGGAAGGATTCACGATTACGGTGGCGCCGTCGATGAGGATGCGATCGCCGGTCGTCACCCAGCGAAACAGTTCGGCCACCGACGACAAAACTGGCAGCAAGAATGCCCGGGCTACGGACAGACCGGGCGATTCCCGCGCCGGGCGGGTGCAAAGTGCTGCAGTCCCATGGGCGCGCACCAAAGCAATTGATTCGTGCACGGTCAGGCGCGCAGTGGCGAACACGCAACCGGGTGAGAACAGCGTCTGGGCACCGCGCAGTTCGCCAAGAAGCTGTGCCCCGTGCGCTTCGATTTCAAAAGCGCGGGCGGCGAGCATCGCATCGGGCGCTGCCGATAGTACGCGCGCGTATTCGTTGAGCGCCCGCTCCACCGCGGCTTCAGCCGACAGGCCGCCCTCGATATTTTCGAACATTCGTTCGCGCAACCGCGCATCGTCGAGCACAAAACGCGATGGCGACAGCAGCGCCAGCATCGATGAATTGGGCGGCGCGTGGCGAAGCGCCCACTCCTCAAGCTGATTGGTCTCCTCTGCTGCACGAGCAAGCGCAGCGCCGAGACGCGCCCGCTCGTCGAGAATATTGCGCTTATGATCTGGGGCCACTTCGGCGGCGTCGCGACGAACCACGATGCGTCCGAGAGCGTGCCCGGGGACCGCGCTCTCGCCAACCAACTGAACGCCTTGTGGTCGTTCGCCATGTCGATCGTCGGCCTCGATTTCCGCCGCTTCAGCACGCCGCACTTGCGAACGTACACGCGCCCGCTCGAGCGCAAACAGGATCGGCGGCGCCACCGCCGCCGCAAGCACCATTTCGCGCTGACCGAAGGCGCGCGGCTGCCGCCGCTGCACCACCAGCGCTCCAATCGGGCGCCCGCCATCCACCAGCGGCACCGCGCACAGCGACGGAAATCGCTGCTCATCGAGCCCTTCAAACGCCTTGTTGCGGCCATCTGTTGTAGTGCGCGCCACCGAAACCGGGCGCATGCACTCGACCGCGAATCCGGTCAGCCCCTCGCCAATTCGCATCCGCACCTGGCCAACAGCGGTCTGGGGATAGCCATGGGTGGCGCGCAACACCAATTCGGCGTCGACGTCGGACAGATAAATGCTGCAGACTTCGACTCGCAGCAAACGGGCAATCCGCTCACACAGCTCGGCCAGCACTTGGTCAACCGGCAGCTGTCGCGAAGCAACTTCTGTCAGCGCGAGCATGGCGTCGAGCGACGCATCACCGCGCGCATGTACCCGCGGCACTGTGGCCAAGCGCCGCCTAAATTTCTTCGGTCGCTCGAGCACCATCACCTCCACTTGTAAAGGTAACGCGACCGACGTTTCCGGCGCGTTTCCGAGTGCGTTTTTTACGATTGCTCTCTATTGCCGTTTGAATCGAGCGCGGGTAGAGTTCGCCGCATGCAGAGACTTTGGCTGTTTTCTCTGATGATTTTTGCCGGGTGTGGTGACCTCTATCGCAATCGTTCACCCCATCTCGGCACCGTCGATCTCGGCGCGCTGACAGTGGATGGAAGCACCGAGCCGGATCTTTCACCGCCGCCCGATCTGACACCGTCTGCCTGTCGCGGCGGCAGATATGAGGGAGTTTTTAGCGGCACCATCAGCGGCGTCTCCTACCCCCTTTCCGGCCCCGCCATCGGCAGCGTCTCGCTCGTGCTTGGCCAACCGAGCGGCGAATTCTTCACCATTGGCGACGGCCACATGACCGGAACCGCCACCGTACCCGGCATCACCGGCACCTACCCTTACAGCGCCGACCTCACTGGCACGCTCAACTGCTCAAGCTTGATGCTCGAAAATGGCAAACTCGAAAACGGCAAGGTACTGGTCATGGGCACCACCTTTCTTTTCACTGGTCCCATCGACGCCACCTACAACCCCGGTGCACAAACTCTCTCAGGTACTTGGAACGGGAAAGAATCGAGCAATCTGGCAGTCGGCAATGGCAACTGGTCGGTCACCTACACCGGCCCCAATTAACACAAGTCTAGTAATCGCCGGCAACAGCGCTATAATAGATGCTGGATGAATGTTGGTCTGTCCCGCTCTGCGCGCATCGTTTTAGCTATCGCGCTGGCAGTGTTGGCGCATGGTGTGGCTGGGCTCATTATCCTGTGTGGCGACTGGAGCGTGCCTTCGTCGGCCTCGTCTATCGTCGCCGCCAGTGACCACGCGAGCGCCGAGAAATCAAACGACCAACCACTTGAGCTCGAAACTTTCGTTGACGAACTCAAGCGGCCGGATGAGCCGACTCGCGAGGACAAGCAGCGTCAGGCGGAAATAAAAAAAGAGGAAGAGAGCCGGCGCCCACCGGGCCAAGTCGTTGCACTCGCCAAGCCGGCGATCGAAGAGCGGCCCGACAACGCCAACTATGTTTCAGAGTACGACAGCAAGGTCGATCACCAAACGCGAGGCGCGGTGGGGCGCGATCAGGCGGGCAGTCGCGCCGAAAAAAAGGGGCACGTGGCGCAAGCCGGCGTCGACCAAGGCAATGCAGCGATCAATTTGCAGGGCGGCCAGGCGGGCCAGCCGCGGCCAAGCGGAGAACGAACCAAGGTCGCCGTGCCAGACCGCGCTCTCGCCGATCGTCCACCAGGCGCGCGCGATGAAGCGCTGCACCCTGATGAAGAGGGCGAGCGCGGGCAAGTAGGTCAGGCGCCGGCGCCGGGCGCCCGCCCGCAAGCCCAACCGCAACCACCTGCTGCGTCGGGCAGCGGCGTCGAGCGGCCCAATCTGCTCGCCACCCGCGAAATTTTGGAACACGCCACTGGGCAGGGCGCAGGATCGCCAGACTATTTGCACGATATCGACGACAGCGATGCCACCTCGCTCAATTCAAAAAAATGGAAATACGCGTCGTTTTTCAATCAGGTCAAGCACGCCGTCGCCGAACAGTGGCATCCCGACGTGGTCTACATTCGGCACGATCCGTCTGGCAACGTATATGGCGTCAAAGATCGGGTTACCGTGCTCAGAGTCCAGCTATTTCCAGACGGGAAAATTGCCGCGATGCCGACGGTGACGCGCAGCTGCGGCGTCGATTTTCTCGACGACGAAGCGGTCGACGCGTTCAAGCGCTCCCAGCCATTTCCCAATCCTCCCAAGGGATTGGTCGAGGCGGACGGGCAAATTCACTTCACCTTCGGGTTTGTTTTCGAACTGTCGGGCCGTACCAAGTTCCAACTACTGCAGTAGCCGCTTTGCCCTCACATTGACGTTGAGGTGAGCGCTTGACGTTGCCGTCGACTTTGACGGCGACGGCGACGATCCGTTCTTCTTCAGTGATACTTGCGAGTCCACACCAACTCCCGAGTGGCGCGCAGCCGGTTGGTGTTGTGACTCGCAGTCGATTCTATGTAGTCGGCAGACGTCGAGCGCTGCGATTCGTCGAGCCGCGCGGTCCTTTCGTCGCCGTCGCCGTCGCCGTCGGCGACTACCTCAACGTCAACGTCTACGACTTCGAACGACTACGTCAACGAAACTGTCAGGCGGTCAATAACAAAACACATCTCACTTCGCACGCCATCGCAATATCGGCTGACGAGCCGCGCGGGTCTCATCGAGGCGGCCGAGCGCGGTCTGATGCGGCGCCTGCTTGACCATCTCAGCATCGCGTTTGGCTTCGTCGGCAATCGCGCGTAGGGCGTCGCAAAAATCGTCGAGCGTCTCTTTGGTCTCAGTCTCGGTCGGCTCGATCATCAGCGCGCCGGCGCCGCCGGTGACCGCCGGCAGCGGAAAATAGATCGTCGGTGGATGGTAGCCATAGTCCATCAGGCGTTTGGCAACATCGAGCGTCTGCACCGAAGTCTCGCGCTTGAGTTTGCGATCGGTGAACACCACTTCGTGCATCGACGGCGCTTCGTAGGCCAGTGAATAGACGTCTTTTAGGCGAGCGCGAATGTAGTTGGCGTTGAGCACCGCCATCTCGGTCGCTAAGGTGAGGCCGGGACCGCCAAGTTCACGCATGTAGGTGTAGGCGCGCACGAACATGCCGAAGTTGCCGAAAAATGATCGCAATCGACCGATCGATTTTGCTCGCCGGTAGTCGAGAAAATAGCGATCACCCTCCTTCTCCACCGTCGGTGTCGGCAGGTAGGGCTCGAGCGTTGCCCCGACTCCCACCACTCCCGCGCCTGGACCACCGCCACCGTGTGGAGTGGTGAAAGTCTTGTGCAGATTGATGTGCATGACGTCGACGCCAGTCTCAGCCGGGCGTACTTTGCCGAGCAGCGCGTTAAAATTCGCGCCGTCCATGTAAACCAAGCCGCCGGCTGCGTGCACCACCTCGGCGATTTTTCCCAGATCGGTTTCAAACAGCCCCAGCGTCGACGGATTGGTCATCATGATGGCAGCGATGTCGCCGGGATTTTCCGCGCACGCTTGTGCCACCGTGTCGACCGAGACAATTCCGGTCTCGCCGGTCTTGAGTGGAACCGTGGTGTAGGACGACAAGGTGCAAGACGCTGGATTGGTGCCGTGCGCCGAATCGGGAATCAGCACCTTGCTCGGCGCCCGTCCCTGACTCTGGTGATGAGCGGCGATCATCATCACACCGCACAGCTCGCCCTGCGCGCCCGCCGCGGGCTGCAGCGCGACCCGACGAAATCCGCCGAGCTCGCACAGTACGCGCTCGAGTCGCCACATGATCTCGAGCGCGCCCTGCAGCGTCGACTCGGGCTGCTGCGGATGCACGCCGGCAAATCCCGGCATGCGCGCGACGCGCTCGTTGACCTTCGGGTTGTATTTCATCGTGCAAGAACCGAGCGGATAGAGCCCGAGATCAATGGCGTAGTTCCAGCGCGACAGCCGCGTGAAATGGCGGGTGACTTCGACTTCGCTCACTTCCGGCAGCGCAGCCAGAGTGACGCGCGCAAGCTTGCCAAAATGCTTCTGCGCATCGATCGCCGGCACATCGAGTTCAGGCAACGAAGCCCCTGATCGTCCTTCGGCGCCGTGCTCAAAAATCGGCCGCTCCGGATGAATCAGCTGACGCGTTTCGATCATGGGCAAGCTCCGTCGAGCTCTTCAAGCAATCGATCAATATCGGCTTTGGTGTGGCGCTCGGTGACTGCAATCAGCAAATTCTCTCCATCCGCAACGCCGACAAAAATTCCGCGCGCCGCCAGTTTCTCGACCACCAGCGCTGGTTTGCCGCCGCGAATGCGCAGCGCAAATTCGTTGAAGGTTGGTCCGCTGTACGCGAGCGAAAAGCCACGCAGGCGCTCAAGCTGAGCCTTGGCATATTCGCTCTTTGCCAAATTGATGCGCGCCAGCTCCTGCAGGCCGCGTTTTCCCAGTAAACACATATGGATCGTAAACGCCAACGCGATGAGTCCCTGATTGGTGCAAATGTTCGAGGTCGCCTTGTCACGACGAATGTGCTGCTCTCTCGTCGCCAGCGTCAACACGTAGCCGCGGCGGCCATGTTTGTCGACAGTTTCACCGACCAGCCGGCCGGGCATCTGGCGCACCAGATCCTGCTTGGCAGCAAACAGGCCCACGCCCGGGCCACCGAGCGACGGCGGCGTCGCCAAACCGATCCCTTCGCCGACACAAATGTCGGCACCGACAGAGCCGGGCGGTACAATCACGCCAAAAGCCAGCGGCTCGGTGGTCACCGCGACCAGCAGCGCCCCATGCTGATGAGCGAGCTTGGCGATCGGCGCCAGGTCCTCCACCACGCCTACATAATTTGGTGTCTGCACCACCACACACGCGACATCGTCGTGCGCGTCGAGATCTTTTTTCACCTGCTCGAGTGAAACCCGACCGCTCGCTTCGATCTTTTTTTCCTCCGCCGCGTGGTCGCGCTGCCCGGACAGGTAGGTCTCGATGGTTTCGACGTACTGCGGATGCAGCCCGGGCGTCAGCAGCGCGCGGTGTTTTCCGGTTACGCGACGCGCCATCAGCACCGCCTCCGCCGCCGCCGAGGCGCCGTCGTACATCGAGGCGTTGGCGACGTCGAGCCCGAACAGCTCAGCGACAATGGTCTGAAATTCAAAAATCGCCTGCAGCGTGCCCTGCGAAATTTCTGGTTGGTAGGGCGTATAGCTAGTGTACCACTCGGCCCGCGCAAGCTGAGCGTCGACCGCGGTGGCGATGTGGTGCGGGGTCAGGCCAGCGCCGAGAAACGACAGCGACTCCATCGCCGGCCGGCTGTGTCCCGCGATCTCGCTGACGTGACGCAACAGTGCCGCCTCGTCGAGCGCAGCAATGTCGAGCGGGCGCTTGGTGCGCAGTGTTTCCGGAATGTGCGAAAACAGCGACGCGACATCGGGCTTGCCGATTGCGCTGAGCATCGCCGCGACATCTTGCTGGGTATGCGGGATGTATCTCATCTAGTCGTGATCCTGCTCCTGCAAGTACGTCTGATACGCTTTGGCGTCCATGAGTTCCTCGAGCTCGTTGGCGTCCTTGAGTTCGACCTGAACCATCCACCCTTCGTCGTAACAATCTTCGTTGACGTATTCGGGCGAGTCCGAAAGCGGATCGTTAACCTTGACCACAGTGCCCGACACCGGTGCGAACAGATCGGAAACCGCTTTGACGCTTTCGACGCTGCCAAACACCGCGCCCTTCTTGATCGACTCACCCTCTTTGGGCAAGTCGACCTGGGTGATGTCGCCGAGCTGCTCGACCGCAAATGAGGTAATGCCGATGGTGGCAACTTTGCCGTGCAGGCGTGCCCACTCGTGATCTTTGGTGTAACGCAAGTCGTTTGGAACGTCGCTCATCTTGTCTCCATTTCCCGGTCTAGTTTTAGCTCGGGCGTTTGTAAAACGGTCCTTTGACCACCTCTGCGCGCGCCATCTTGCCGCGACAATCGACGGTCAGAATCGTTCCCGGCTGCGCATTGTCACTCGGCACGTAACCAAGTCCAATCGCCACATTGAGCGTCGGCGAGGTAGTACCGCTAGAGACAATGCCAATCTGTGCGCCTCGCCCATCGACGATCGGATAGCCATGGCGAGCGATGCCGCGCTCGATCATCTTGAATCCCACCAGCTTGCGCTTGACGCCGACGCGAAGTTGCTCTGTAAGCGCGGCTTCACCGACAAAACCCTTGCCTTTGACCACCCACGACAAACCGGCCTCATGCGGCGAGTGCTCTTCATCGATGTCATTGCCGTAGAGCGACAACCGCGCTTCGAGTCGCAACGTATCGCGGGCGCCAAGACCGATCGGTTTGACCCCAAACTTTTTTCCGCGCTCGATCAGCTGATCCCAGATCTCGCCGACGCTGCTCGCAGGCGCGAGAATCTCGACGCCATCTTCACCGGTGTACCCAGTGCGCGCAATCATCAGCTCGGCACCGCCTACAGTGGTGCGCAAAAAGGTGAACGGGCGCGAAGCCGCCGGCGCCCCAGAGATCTCCGTGATGAGCTCGATCGCGCGGGGGCCCTGCACTGCGATCAAACCCCAGTGACTCGATTGGTTCGACCATTCGGCCATAGAGCCAGCATTTTTAACAAAATGATCAAAGTCTTTGTCGCTGGTCGAGGCGTTGACAACAATCAAGAAATTCTCGCTGCTGTAGCGATAGACGATGAGATCGTCGACGATGCCGCCGTGTTCACGCAGGGTGCAGCCATACGCTGCATCGCCGTCGCGTAATTTCGAAACATCACCGGTAAACACTTTTTGAACCGCTTGAGCAGCGCGCGGCCCCTGACAAAAAATCTCGCCCATATGGCACACGTCGAAAAGACCCACCGCAGAGCGTACACTGCGATGCTCGTCGAGAATTCCCGAGTACTGAACCGGCAACGCCCAACCGCCGAAATCGATCACCTTGGCGCCAAGCGCCTGATGGCGCGAATAGAGCGGGGTCTGTCTTGGGGGAGCCGCTGATTTCGCCTCAGAAGTCATGGGCCGCCCATCATACGGATG
>JAHFDU010000114.1 GCA_023248835.1 Myxococcales bacterium
ATTCGCGATGAATTGACGGCGCTCGATGAAGCCGGGCTGTACCGCCATTTTCGCCGGTTGAGTGGCGAGGGCGCGACCGTGCTGGTCGATGGCCGTGAGGTGATCAATTTCGCATCGAACAACTATCTTGGACTTGCGGCACCGCTTGAGCACGCACTGCCGGCGGGCGCAGGCTCATCGCGTCTGATCGCCGGAAATTTTCCGGTGCACGAAGAGCTCGAGCAGGCGATCGCCCGCTTTGTCGGCGCCGAGCGAGCTTTGCTGTGTAACAGCGGCTACCACGCCAATCTGGCGGTGCCGACCGCGCTCTGTGGCAGCGAAGATGTGATTTTTTCCGACGAGCTCAACCACGCCAGCATCGTCGATGGCTGCCGCCTGTCGCGCGCCCAGGTGTTGGTCTATCCGCATCTCGATCTCGAAATGCTTGAGAATCTGCTTAAGCAGCATCCCGGCCGCCGTCGCCTGGTGATCACCGAGTCGCTTTTCAGCATGGATGGCGACAGTCCCAATTTGGCGGAAATGCGAGGGCTGTGCGATCGGCATGGCGCCATGCTGGCGATAGATGATGCACACGCTTTCGGCGTTTTTGGCGAAAACGGGCGCGGGCTGGGTGCCAAGCTTGCCGACATTCAGATCGGCACTTTCGGCAAAGCGGTGGGAACCTTTGGCGCCTTTGTCGCGGCGAGAAAAGAGGTGATTGAATTGCTCTGCAACCGGGCGCGATCGCTGATTTTCACCACCGCACTGCCGCCGCGACTGGTTGCTTCCACGCTCGCCGCCATCCACCAAATTGGCGGCAGCATCGGCGCCGAGAAACGTTTGCAACTATTTGAAAATATTAATAAAATATCATCGCGTTCGCACCTTGTGTCGATGCGATTGCGCGATCGCCGCCCGGAATCGGCAGTGAAATTGGCGGCGCAATTTTTCGAGCAGGGCCTATTCGTCGCCGCGATTCGGCCGCCGACGGTTCCCTCCGGCCAATCACGCTTGCGGATTTCGCTGTCGGCGCTGCACCGGCCCGAGCACATGGCACGACTGGCCGAGGCCATCGAGTCGTCGCGAGCTCATTTTCAGTCTTGACGAAGGACTTGTAGTACATCACGGTATTACAAGTGACCATCAGTCTTCGGCTTGACGATCGAACCGAGGCGCTGTTGCGGCGATTGACCCGTCAGCACAAACGCAGCCGTTCCGCAGTGATTAG
Organism: Myxococcales bacterium; assembly: GCA_023248835.1. GTDB lineage: Bacteria > Myxococcota_A > Polyangia > Palsa-1104 > Palsa-1104 > JAHFDU01. Next base: position 1,208 of record JAHFDU010000114.1, read on the forward strand.
AGACGCCATCGCCTCTTTGGCCAAAGCGCGGCCGGTGCCGGAAGGCAAAGACGCTTACGCTAAAATGGCACCCGGGCTTGGCAAGTGGGACAGCGGCGGGGCGCAGCTGTCGACCCAAAGCGGAAAGAAATTTCGCAAATTGCTTTTGCAGAAGAAAATCCGTGCGCGCCGCTCTGGTTGATACCGGGCCACTGGTTGCGCTTCTCGATCGCAGTGACGCGGCTCACCAATCCTGTGTCGAAGCGCTCAAGTCCCTGCCGGCGCCGCTTTTGACGGTCTGGCCAGTGATGGTCGAGGCGATGTACCTGGTTGGTGGTTGGGAGCCGCAAGCGCAACTGCAACTGTGGAATTGGCTCGAAGATGGGGCCTTGAAGCTGTGCGACCTTTTACCGGAAGACTTTCCTCGGTTGCGAACCTTGATGGAAAAATATCGAAATCTGCCGATGGATCTGGCCGATGCCGCGCTGGTCCGGGTCGCCGAACGTGAGCGGATCGCCGACATTTTCACGCTCGACCGTCGCGATTTTTCAGTCTATCGGCTGCATCGCGTTGGCCGCTTTCGACTGATTCCGGTTTGACTCTGCTTCCCCCCCCCTGATACAATCAACATGTGCGGAACCTTATTTGCCGCAATCTCTTCGCCATGCTACTTGCGACGACGTCGGTGGCTCACGCCGATCCGCTGCAGGACCGACAAAAAGCGACGCGAATGCGCGATGCTGGAATCGGCCTGTACGCCGCTGGAACGGCAGCCTTTGTCGTTTGGGACCATTGTTTTTTTCAGTAAAGCGTTTTGTAGTTTTAGCGAAGGGACCCGAGGGACCGGGTGCGGCAGCCCTGAAATCGCCGCTGGCGAGATCTTGGTTTGGGTCGGTGCGGTGGTTAGCCTCACCGGCGTTGCGCTGTGGGCGGTTGGCCAGGGTCGCTTGAACATATGCTGCTCTCTTGTAGGGATGTGGTGATCACGCCGATTGCGTTCTGTTGGCGGACGACGAACCGCCGAGTCTTGACATATGACTATTGTGGTCATAATATGACTATTATGACTAAAAGACGCACGGTGGCCAATGCCAAGAGCCATTTTACCGAGTGTTTGCGCGAAGCCGAGCAGGGCGATCGAGTGATTATCACGCGGCATGGCCGGCCGGTGGCAGCGGTGGTGTCGCTCGAGGCACTGTGGCGTCTGGAACAGGTCGCCGCCACTGCGCCCCGGCAAGGATTGGCTGCGCTTGCTGGTGGTTGGCAGGGCGCCGATGAGCTGGCGGCAAGCGTCGACAAGGTTTGCAAGCATCGCAGTCGGCCGCGGCGGCTCGGCTGAAAGTTGTCGTACCTGTTTGATACCGACGCGATCTCCGAAGCGTTCCGATCGCGTCCAAACCCACACTATCTCGAATGGCTAGTGGCAGTGCCGCGCCATGACCAGTTCACCAGCGCGGTGGTCATCGGCGAACTGTTCGCTGGCGCTTTTTTGCACCCCGCCTCGCGCCACATCGAAAATCTGCGCAAGCGTGTGCTGCCCGAGCTGACCGCGCTGCCGTTCGATGTGGCGGCGGCGGAAGAGTACGGCCGGATTCGGGCTGAGCTTCAGGTTTCGGGCAAGCGCATCGAAGACGCCGATTTACAAATCGCTGCTACTGCTCTGTCGCAGGGCCTCTCGCTGGTGACCGGCAACATCAAACATTACGATCGAATTCAAGGTCTGCAGATTTGCCGCGTCTTGGCAGAGTCCAGGGTGGCATTGTCGCGCAAGTAAAAAGCGAACTAAAATTCTAAAATTAATATGTTGTGCTGTGGTGCTTGTTTTGATGACCGAAGGCGATCGAATCAGCGACATCTGCACAATCGTTTTTCGTGTGATTCCGGTTTGACTCTGCTCTCCCCCCCCCTGATACAATCAATATGTGCGCAACTTTATTTGCCGCAATCTCTTCGCCATGCTGCTCGCGACGACTTCCGTGGTTCACGCCGATCCGCTGCAGGACCGACAAAAAGCGACACGAATGCTAAATGCTGGAATCGGCCTGTACGCCGTTGGAACGGCTGCCTTTGTCGTTGGGACGATCCTTACGATCGTTTATTTCAAAAAGGCGCGTTGTGACTTGTTTGAAGAAAGGACTGGGTGCCCTACACCGGACGGTGTCGCGGGTGGAAATTTGCTTTGGGTCGGTGCGGTGGTTAGCCTCACCGGCGTTGCGCTGTGGGCGGTTGGCCAGGGTCGCTTGAACGTTCTGCCCACCAAGCAGGGCGTTCGATTGACTGGGGCTGCAGTGACTCCGCTCTCGGTCGCCAACCGCATTTCTGGTGGAGCGCTCAATTTACGTTTTTCTTTTTGAATTACCTCGTAAGAAGCGCCAACGCACGAGGTAAATGAGTTTGCGCCGAGGTCGCCAAGTTTTCTGTCGCGATGGCGGGCAGAAGACCCAAAAAGGGGACGGCGCTGTGTTCGGTGATCACGCGCGCGTTGGTTTCGGCTTCGGGTTCGGGATGGGGCGATGAAAAAACAAAGCCGGAGACTTTCAAATTGCGCGTAAGCGCCGCTTGGACGGTGAGCAGGGTATGGTTGATGGTGCCGAGGCCGGGGCGGGCGACGATCAAGAGCGCCAGGTCGAGCTGTTTTGCCAAATCCGCCATGGTGAAATTTTTTGCGATCGGCACCAGCAGGCCGCCGGCGCCTTCCACCACCATCCAATCGGCGTCGGTCGCGAGGGTTTGAAAAGCGAGCTGCAAATTTTCGATTTCGATATCTTTGTTTTCGCGACTGGCAGCGACTTGCGGCGAGAGCGGCAAAGAAAAAGCGTAAGGGCGAACGAGTTCGAGCGGCAAGGGGCGGCCCGACGCTGCGACCAAGCGTTCGGCGTCGTTGCCGTCGCCGGTTTCGCACGGTTTCATCACGCCGACTTTGATTCCGCGCGCTGCCCAGGCGGAAGTGAGCGCGCAAGCGACCGTGGTTTTGCCGACGCCGGTATCGGTGCCGGTAACAAACAGGCCGCGACTCATGAACAGGGGGACGTTCCGTTCGACCGAGCACTCGGCGCTGTCGCGCCTGCTCGATCCGAACCCCGCGCGAGTTTCGGAGTTGAACGTTACCATCGCCCTATCCAGCCGCGGGCGAAATAGAGCGAGAGCGCGACATATTCGCGCGCAATCACCGAAGCGGTTTCAGTCTCCGTCGGAAAATCGAGCACGCGAGCGTCGACGCCGATTTTGCGGAAGCAGCGCAGGGCGCGCGGGCGATGAAATGGCTGGGTGATGAGCAGCGCGGTTTTCGCACCTTGTGCGCGCATGATCTCGGCGCAAAAAACTGCGTTCTCTCGCGTCGACTGGGCCTGATCCTCGACGAGAACCGAGGCTGGCGGCACACCGAGGGCGAGTGCGGCTTTGGCCATGGTTGGCGCTTCGTTTTTGCCGGTGACCAGAAGCCAGCGGCCAGCGCCTTGCAAAAATGCGTTGGCGCCGATCGCTACCCGCTCGTGCAAGAGAGCGCTCATCTGTCCGTTGCGGTGTAGCGCGGCGCCGAGGACGATGAGGACATCGGCAGAAGAGCCCGCCTGAGCCGACCAAAAATCGATCGGTCGGCGCAAAGTGCGCGCGGCGCGGCTATTTGCCGATGCAAAAGCGCGCAAAGATGGCATCGAGCACCTCCTCGTCGAGCGTCTCTCCCGAAATTTCGCCGATCGCGTGCAGCGCCTGGCGCATCGCCACCGCGGCGACGTCGATCGCGCCCGACGGCAACAGCGCGGCGGCTTCCAGTAGCAGGGTCGCCGCGCGACCGAGGGCATCGGCGTGCCGATGCAGCACGCCCGATGCGTTGCTGTCGGGATCGCCGCCACCGAGGGCGGCGGTGAGAGCCTGGCGCAGCTCTGACAAACCGGTTCCGACGGTGGCCGAGGTTGCAACACTCGACAAACTGGGAGCGCGTAAGTCGCATTTGTTCCACACCAGAAGACGATTGCGGCCCTTTAGCGATTGCCAAAGTTTTTCGTCGTCGTCGTCAAATCCAATCGCGCCGTCGACCACTTGCACCACCAGGTCGGCGCGATCGCGGTGGCGGCGGCCAAGCGCGATGCCTCGCGCCTCGACGCCGCCGGGTGCGTCGTCAAAACGCTCGCCCGCGGTGTCGGTGAGCGTGACCGCGACGCCGTGCAGCTGCCAGTCGGCCAACAGAGCGTCGCGTGTAGTGCCCGGATGGGCATCGGTGAGCGCGCGTTCTTCCTCTAGCAACGCATTGAAAAGTGTCGATTTTCCGCTGTTGCTGCGGCCGACAAAAACGATCTCTGGCGGGCGCAGCGCCGAGTGCTGCTTGGTGTTTGCCAGCGCCGAAAGTTCAGTCGCCAGTGTTTGCAGGCGCGCGGTCGATTCGGTGATGAGCGGCAAATCGAGATCTTCATCGGGAAAATCGAGCGCGCCTTCGAGCTCACCGAGCGCTGCGACCAATTCTTGGCGAGAATGCGCCATTCTTGTTGCCAACGCGCCCGACTGTAGTGCTTGTGCGGTGCGCAAACTCGACTCGGAACGCGCGGCGATGAGTTCTGACACCGCTTCGGCCTGCGTCAGATCGATGCGGCCCGACAAAAACGCGCGACGAGTGAATTCGCCGGGCTCGGCTTGGCGCGCACCCGCGGCTAGCGTTGCTTGCAGCAGTCGTGCGAGCGAAAGTGCGCCGCCGTGGCCCTGGAGCTCAGCGACATCTTCGCTGGTGTACGAGCGCGGCGCCCGCATGATGCAGCCGAGCACTTCGTCGATGCGCTCATTTTTGTCGTCGACGGCAACGCCAAAATGGAGGGTATGCGATGCGGCCAGGTTGGGGAACTCGGGTAGTACCGTTTTTAGTATAGATTCTGAACGGTTACCTGAAATCCGTACAATTCCGATGCCGCCGCCGATGCCGGTCGCGATTGCCGCAATGGTGTCGCTGGGAGTGGGTTTGCTCATGAATGACGAATTACGGGAGACCCTTCGACAGGCTCAGGGCGAGCGGGGTGATTGTTTCGGAAAAATAACCAGGTGGCGATAGATACCTTCGCCTTCGGAGCGGGTTTCAACTCCTTCCGACTCCGCCAACGCCATGTGAACGATGCGGCGATCCATCGCGGTCATTGGGTCGAGCTCGACCGGACGTCCGGTGCCGCGCACTTTCTCAGCCAGGCTGTGCGCCAAGTCGGTCAGCGTCTCGGCGCGGCGGCTGCGATAGCCTTCGGTATCGACCTGCACCGGTCGGGTGCGCTCGCCCTCGGGCAGCCCTTTGCAGACGATCTTGTTGACCATGTACTGCAGCGCATCAAGCGTCTGGCCCTTTTTGCCGATCAGCAGCGCCGACTCTTCGCCTTTGATCTCGAGCGAAATGCGCTCCTCGGTGTCGGTCACCAGCACTTCGGCCGACACATTCATGTGGCGCAAAAGATCTTGCAACGCGGTCTGGGCCTGCTCTTTGGTAATCGTCATCGTCGTCCCTTTTATTTTTTTGATTTCGGTTATTTTCGTTTGGGTTCGTTGCGGTTCATCCACAGCTGCTGGGCAAAGCCGAGCAGCGAATTGGTTGCCATGTAAACATTGAGCCCGGCGGGAAAGAAAACGCCAAACACCGTCATCATCACCGGCATGGTGTACATCATCATTTTTTGCTGCGGGTCGGACGAGGTCGGCATGCGCAGCTGCTGAATCAGCATCAGCGCGCCCGAAAACAGCGGCAGCACATAGTAGGGATCGGGCGCAGTCAGGTCGTGAATCCAAAAAATAAAACTTGAGCGATACAGTTCAACCGCGTTTTGCAGCATCGAGTAGAGCGCGATGTAGATCGGCATCTGAATTGCCATTGGAAGACAGCCGCCTAGCGGATTGATGCCGTGTTTTTTGTACAGCGCCATGGTTTCTTTATTGATGTTTTGCTGATCGCTGCCGTAGCGCTTTTTCAACGCCTCCATTTCGGGCTTGAGCTTGCCCATCTCTTTCATCGAGCGCATCGACTTCATCGTCGGCCACCAGGTGACGGCTTTGATCAGCATCGTTACCAAGATGATCGCCAGGCCCCAGTTCGGAATCACCGCGTGGATGGCTTTGAGCACCAGCAGCATCGGGCGCGCCAGCAGTTCGAACATGCCGTAGTTGATCGCCTTGCCGAGGTCGCTATCTTCCCCGTTCACTTTTACCGCTTCGAGATCATGTAGAACTTTCGGCCCAAAAAAACCGACCAGGTGAAATTCGGCGCGCTCCTGAATGCCGAGCCGCCGCTTGGGCAGAACCAGCGTCGATGAAATGGTGCCGCTGGAATTGGCTTTGATGAGGCAGCGCAGCGCCTCTTTGTCGCGGACAGCGAGGGCGGCGAGAAAATATTTTTGGTCGATGCCGAAAAAGTGCACCGCGCCCGCTTGATCGACGTCCTTTTCCAGCAGCCCCTTGAGCCCGGAGCGATGGACTTTGCCGTCGACGTTGCAGACGCCTTCGGTCTCGATCACGGCGCGGCTAAAGGTGCCGCCGGTCTTGGCGTTGGGATCTTGAAAGCCGTAAAGATCGAGCACCAGCCGCTCGTTTACCGGCTCGGGGCTGCGATTTTCCACCACCAGTGTGAGATCGACCTGATAGGAATCGGGCAAAAAGCGAAAATGCTTCTCCACCCGCACGCGCGCGTCGTCCCAGGCGTAGTTCAGTTCATCGGGGGATGCTGACGGCAACTGCATCCACGCCGCGTCGCGTTCGAGCGAAAAATCCGACTCCCAACTTGAAAGTGCAAACGGCAATTCTGGCAGTTTGGTGCCAACGAAATTGATCGGCCGCGTTTTTCCCGCTTCACCATTTTCTTGATAGCGCGGGTCGAGCAGCTGCCAATCGGTGGCGGCGGCGCCCCACGTGCTCATGGTGATGCGCGAAAAACCTGGGTGCTCGATGACATGGGTGAGCGCGGCCGGCCGCGATTGCGGTTTTTTGACCGACGGCGCAAGCGGCGCCGCTGCTGCCGCCGCGGTTGGCGCAACGGGAGCGTTCGACGGTGGCGTTGCCGGTTGCGAAGTCGTTGGCGCTGGCGGCGCATCGCTGTTTTTCGGGCCGAAGAAAAACATCCAGGCGAACATGATCCCGAGTGAGACGCCGATGGTGAGAAAAAAATTGCGATCTATTTGCATGGCGTCACCGGGTCGTGGCCACCAGGATGAAACGGATGGCAGCGGCAGAGTCGCAAAAATGCCCGTCCAAGACCACGCCCAACGCCAAAGCTGGCGATGCTGCCGATGGCGTACTCCGAACAGCTGGGATAAAAACGGCAGCGATTGCCGAAAAACGGCGACAGCAGACGCTGATAAATACGAATCAGCGCGACCAAAAACGCGCTCATGGCGACGGCGATGCGGTGGTGAATAGGGTTTGGCAAAACTTGGCTAGCTCCTCTGCCACTTGCGTGTACACCACTTGTCCGACTCTCGGTTTGGCGATGATCACCAAATCAATGCCCGCTGGCACGCTCCGCTTATAGCGCCGAAAGGCTTCGCGCACCAGTCGTTTGACCCGATTGCGCACCACCGCGTTTCCGACTTTGCGGCTCACCACCAAACCGAGTCGTGCCGGACGTGCATCGGAAGTTTGCAAACAAAGAATAATAAAATGGCCGAGGTCAACACGCTTACCGCGCTGTGCCCGCCGAAACTCGCTCGGCTTGCGCAGCCGCTCTTGGCGACTGAGCCTTTCGGAGCTATTTTTTGGCAACCGTAACGATGAGGCGACGACGCCCCTTGCGCCGCCGCCGCTGCAGAGTGAGACGGCCGCCGCGGGTGGACATGCGCTTTCTGAAACCGTGGGTGCGCTTGCGTCGCTTGTTGTGTGGCTGATAAGTCCGCTTCACTGCTCTCTCCTCGATTTGCGCCGATAGCGCCCTCGCCAAAAGACGAAGCGGCGTTTTAGCAACCGAACCGTCGCCTGTCAAGGCGATGCTCGAGATGCTCGACCGAACACACTCCACAGCGGAGTCGCGACGCCAACCCCAGCGACAAAAAGAGTACCTGCAAGGGCGGTGGCAGATAGCAAGGTCACACCGTAGAAGACCGCAACTGCTTTGGTCGTATTGGGTCGCATCGTGCGGCCGATTATAGCCAGCGAAGGTACAGAATCTGGTATTTTCGCACGTGCCAGTGGATGACGAGCCCAAAAACGATCCACGCATGATCACGCGCTTTGCTTCGTCGGGTGGTTGAGCGGCGAAGGTGGGTCCGGGCGACCTGCGCGCGATCATGAGTGCCCTTCCGTCGCGGCCTAAAGATGCGGCGCTGCTCGTCGGTCTTGAGACCGGCGACGATGCCGGTGTGTACCAAATTTCGGCCGAGCAGGCGATCGTTTGCACCGCCGATTTCATCACTCCAGTGGTCGACGATCCGTTTTTGTATGGACAGATCGCGGCTGCCAATTCGCTGTCGGATGTGTATGCGATGGCCGGACGGCCACTGGCGGCGCTGGCGCTCTGCCTGTTTCCCAAAGACCTGCCCGCCGAAGTGGCGCGCGAAATTCTTGCCGGCGGTGAATCGAAAATTACGGAGGCCGGTGCCGCGCTGCTCGGTGGCCACACCGTGCGCAACGGCGAACTTTTTTACGGTCTTTCGGTCACCGGAGTAGTGCATCCAAAGCGCATCACCCGCAACGTCGGGCTGCAAGTCGGGGACGCGCTGATCTTGACCAAGCCGATCGGTTCGGGACTGGTGGTCAAAGGGTTGCGCAAAAATCTACTCTCGCTCGACGACGCCAAACCGACATTGGAAACACTGGCGACGCTCAACCGAGCCGCTGGCGAAGCGGTGGGCAAGTACATCGCCGACGTACACGCGGTGACCGATATCACCGGTTTTGGACTTTCCGGCCACGCCCTCGGTATGGCCAAGGGATCGCGGGTCACGATTGAATTCTCGCTCGCCGCGCTGCCGATCTATCCCCACACTCGCGAAATGTTCGAAAGCGGAATTCGTTGCGGCAACGCCGCGCACAATCGCGCCCATGTCGGCGCCGCGATCGCTGGTGTTGCCATGGCGGCTAACGGACTCGTGGCCGATCCCTTCTTCGACGAGCTGGTCCACGATCCACAGACCTCCGGTGGCTTGCTCATCGGCGTCGCGAAAACTCGCGCGGCGGAATTGCTTGCGGCGCTGCACGCAAGTGGCGTAAAAGACGCATGCGTGATCGGTACGGTGACGGAAGCTTCGCAGGGGTTTTTGCAGTTTGTTGAGTAACGGTGAGGGTTGATACCATTGGCGAAGCGAACCCAGGCGATTGTGATCGACGGCGCCCGCACTCACAACCTGCGCGTGATTCACTGCGAAATTCCGCACCAGGCGTTGACCGTAGTCACTGGCGTCTCCGGCTCGGGTAAGTCCTCGCTCGCGTTTGACACGCTGTATGCCGAAGGGCAGCGCCGCTACGTCGAGTCGATGTCGACCTATGCGCGCCAATTTCTCGAGCGGCTGCAGCGGCACGACGTCGATAGCGTCAGCGTAATTTTGCCGGCGATCGCACTCGAACAGCGCAACTCGATTCGCAATGCCCGCTCTACCGTCGGAACGGTGACCGAAGTTTCCGACTATCTGCGCCTGCTGTTCGCGCGCATCGGCGAAGT